>JAVBSD010000472.1:0-11650 GCA_031547325.1 Victivallaceae bacterium
GGGCACGACCGCTGGCTGCCCCGCCTCCGGCTCAGCCAGGAATACCTCGACATGTACCAGGACCCCGCCACGCCGGAGGAGACCAGGCAATATCTCCGCGACAAGATCGCCAAGGCGCAGGAATTGTTTTCCAACCTCGAATTCCGCCAGAGCACCCTGCGCCGGATCACCGAGGCGCTGACCGTGCTGCAGTCGGAATTTTTCGAGTCCGGCCCGGCCAAGCTCAAGCCGCTGACCATGCGCCAGGTCGCCGACCGCCTCGGCGTCCACGAAACCACGGTCAGCCGCGCCGTCGCCGGCAAATATCTGAAGACGCCGCACGGCAATTTCGAATTCCGCAAGTTTTTCTCCGGCGGCTACCGCAGCGAGTCCGGCGAGGAGGTCGCCTCCGGGCGCATCCATCAACTGATCCGGGAGATGGTCGAGCGGGAAAACCCGGCCAAACCCCTCTCCGACGACGCCATCGCCGGCGAACTTCAGCGCAGCGGCTTCCCGGTCGCCCGCCGCACCGTCGCCAAATACCGCGGCATCCTCGGCATCCTGCCCACCAACCTCAGGCGGCGCCATGAGTGACCGCGAACGGCTGGCCCGGGCGCTGGGCGGTTATTCCCGGCTGGCGGTGGCATTTTCCGGCGGCGTCGATTCGACGCTGCTGGCCGCCGCCGCCGCGCGGGCGCTGGGGAAAGAAAAGGTGCTGCTGCTCTTCGCCGACTCCCGCTTCACGCCGCGGAGCGAGGCGGACCGGGCGCGCCGGTGGGCGGAGGACGCCGGATTGCGTTTCGAGGCCGTCCTTTTCGAGCCGCTGGAGTCGGAGGCGGTCCGGAGCAACCCGCCCCTTCGCTGCTATCATTGCAAAAAGCTCCTGATGAGCGGCTTGGCGTACCGGGCGAACGAGCTCGGCTTCCCGGTGCTCGCCGACGGCGCCAATCTCGACGATTTCGACGACTACCGGCCCGGCATGCGCGCCTGCGACGAACTGGGCGTCGTCCATCCGCTGCTCGAAGCCGGCTTCGGCAAGGCGGCGGTCCGCGCCCTGGCGCGGGAGTACGGCCTGGCCAACTGGGCCGCCCCGGCGGAAGCCTGCCTGGCCAGCCGGATCGCCTACGGCGACGGGATTACCGCCGCCAAGCTGGCGATGATCGAGGCGGCCGAAGAGTATTTGCGCGGTCTCGGCCTGGCCGGAGTGCGCGCCCGGCTGCGTCCGGACGGCTTCAAAATCGAACTTTCCCGGGACGAAGACTATCCGCGGCTGCTGGAACGCCGGACGGAGGCGGCCGCGGAGCTGCGCCGCCTGAGCGGCGGCGGGGTGTGGCTCGACCTCGCCGGCTACCGCCACCCGGAGCCCCCGGAATTTTAACGTTAAATCCCCCGGGAAACTTGTAAAATCCCCGGTGCGGCGGTATCTTATAACATTTTTAACAGCAACCGCAAAACTCTGGAGCAATCACAATGAGCAACATCGACAAAGCATACGAATTGGCGCAGGAGCGCTACGCCGCCATCGGCGTCGATACCGCCGCCGCCATCGCCGGTCTGGGCAAGATCGCCATTTCGCTGCACTGCTGGCAGGGCGACGACGTCTCCGGCTTCGAGCACGCCACCGGTTCGCTGACCGGCGGCATCCAGGCCACCGGCAACTATCCCGGCAAGGCGCGCAACGCCGCCGAGCTGCGCGAAGACCTCGATTTCGCCTTCCGGCTGATCCCCGGCAAGCACCGGGTCAACCTCCACGCGCTCTACGCCGAAAAGGGCGGCTCCAAGGCCGACCGCGACGCCTACACCGTCGACATGTTCCGCCACTGGATCAACTGGGCCAAGGCCAACGGGCTCAAACTCGACTTCAACCCGACCTACTTCTCGCATCCGAAGTCGACCGATGCCACTTTGTCCAGCGCCGACCCGGCGATCCGCCAGTTCTGGATCGAGCACGGCAAGGCCTGCCGCCGCATTGCCGCCCAGATGGGCCGCGAACTCGGCAGCCCCTGCGTCAACAACGTCTGGATTCCCGACGGCTCCAAGGACATCCCCGCCGACCGCGAAGCGCCGCGCATGCGCCTGATCGAATCGCTCGACGCGGTTTTCGCCGAGGAATTCCCCGCCGATCAGCTGCGCGACGCGGTCGAATGCAAGCTCTTCGGCATCGGTTCGGAGTCCTACGTGGTCGGGTCGCATGAATTCTACATGGGCTACGAGGTCAGCCGCAAGAAGCTGCTGTGCCTCGACGCCGGTCACGTCCACCCGACCGAAACCATCTCCGACAAGCTTTCCGGCGTCATGCCCTTCGTCAACGAGGTGCTGCTCCACGTCAGCCGCGGCGTCCGCTGGGACTCCGACCACGTGATCATGCTCAACGACGACCTCAACGCCATCGCCCAGGAGCTGGTTCGCCACAACTACCTCGACCGGGTTCACATCGGGTTGGACTACTTCGACGCCAGCATCAACCGCATCGCGGCGTGGGTCATCGGCACCCGGAACATGCAGAAGGCGCTGTTGGCGGCGTTGCTTGAGCCCTACAAGGAAATGCAGGCGCTGGAAAACGCCGGCGACTTCGCCGGACGCCTGGCCAGGATCGAGGAAAACAAGACCATGCCCTTCGGCGCGGTCTGGGATTACTTCTGCAGCAAGGCCGGCGTGCCGGTCGGCTTCGATTACATGGGCAGCATCCGCGATTACGAGAAGCGGGTCCTGGTCAAGCGCTGACATGAACAGCGAATTCGATTCCATCGAGACGGTGGTCGCGGCGATCAAAGCCGGAGAAATGGTCATCGTCACCGACGATGAAAACCGCGAAAACGAGGGCGATCTGATCGCCGCGGCTTCGCTGGCCACGCCGGAGATCATCACCTTCATGGTGACTCACGCCCGGGGGCTGGTGTGCGCGCCGATCGCCGAGGAACGCGCGGCGGCGCTCAACCTGAGCACGCCGGCGATCACCAAAGACCCGTACCGCACCGCTTTCACCGAGAGCGTCGACTACCGGATCGGCACCACCACCGGCATCTCCGCCGGCGACCGTTCCGCCACGGTCCGGGCGCTGAGCGACGCCGAGGTGTGCCGCAACGACTTCATCAGTCCGGGACACGTCTTCCCCCTGATCGCCCGCGACGGCGGCGTGCTCCGGCGCGCCGGCCACACCGAGGCGGCGGTCGATCTGGCGCGCCTCGCCGGACTGCCGCCCGCCGGGGTGATCTGCGAGATCATGAACGACGACGGGTCGATGGCGCGGCTGCCCGACCTGCTCCGGTTCCGCGACAAGCACCGCCTCAAAATATGCACCGTCGCCGACCTGATCGCCTACCGCCGGCGGCATGAGTGCCTGATCGTTCGGGGCGAAGCGGCGCGGCTGCCGACATCGTACGGCGATTTCACCATCATTCCCTACCGCAGCAAACTCGACGGGGCCGAGCATGTCGCGCTGGTCGCCGGCGACGTCGCCGGGGAGAGGGCGCTGGTCCGGGTTCACAGCGAATGCCTGACCGGCGACGTCTTCGGTTCGGAGCGCTGCGACTGCGGGGAACAATTGCACCGGGCGATGCGGCTGATCGCCGCCGAGGGGCGCGGAGTGGTGGTCTATCTGCGCCAGGAGGGGCGGGGCATCGGGATTTTCAACAAGATCCACGCCTACAAGCTCCAGGACGAGGGCTGCGACACCGTCGAAGCCAACGAGAAGCTCGGCTTCGCCGCCGACCTGCGCGACTACGGTATCGGGGTGCAGATTCTGCTCGATCTCGGTATCAAGTCGCTGCGCTTGTTGACCAACAATCCGTACAAACTGATCGGGCTCTCCGGCTACGGCCTCGAAGTCGCCGAACGGGTTCCGCTGCAAATCGAACCCGGCGCGGAGAACGCCGCCTACCTGAATACCAAAAAAGCCAAAATGGGACACCTGATCTAGCAAGGAGTTGACAGTATGAAAACCGGAACCGTCTACGAAGGCAAACTGGAGGCGCGGGGACTGCGCTTTGGAATCGTGGTCAGCCGTTTCAATGAATTTTTCACCGGCAAGCTGCTCGCGGGCGCGGTCGACGCGATCGTCCGCCACGGCGGCGAGGCCGAATCCATCGAGGTTGCCTGGGTGCCGGGCAGCTACGAAATTCCCTTCGGCGTCAAAAAGATGCTGGAAATGAAGAAGTTCGATGCCGTGCTGGCGCTCGGGGTCGTGATCCAGGGGGCGACGCCGCACGCCGGGTACATCAACAGCGAGGTCAGCAAGTGCCTGGCCCAGCTCGGTTTGGAGTTCGGGGTGCCGGTGGCCTACGGGCTGGTGACCGCCGACAACATCGAGCAGGCCATCGAGCGCTCCGGCACCAAATCCGGCAACAAGGGCGCCGACGCGGCGGTGGCGGCGATGGAAATGGCCAACCTCTCGCGGACGCTCGGCGGCAAATAGACATGACCTCCGGCAAGCCCGACAATAAATTGCACAGCAAGCGCCTGGGGCGCGAGCTGGCGATGCAGTATCTGTTTCAGCTCGACCTCTCGCACGACGAGTCGACGCCGGAGCGCTGGCAGCTGTTCTGCGAACAGGCGGGGGATACCCACGACCTGAAGGACAACCGCCAGTCGCGCAAGGCGATCGAATATGCCGAGAAGCTGCTGGCCGGCTTCGCCGCGCACCGCAGCCTGGTCGACGCCGAAATCCTCAAACACACCGAACACTGGGATTGGGAACGGCTGGCGGTGGTCGACCGCAACGTGATGCGCGTGGCGGTCTTTGAAATGCTCCGGGTGGCCGAGGTGCCGCCGGTGGTCAGCATCAATGAGGCGGTGGAAATCGTCCGCGACTACTCCGGAGCCCAGGCCGGCAATTTCGTCAACGGGGTGCTGAATTCGATCAAGGAAACCCTGGCGCGGCCGGCCCGGGCCGCGGTCGAGGAGCTGTGAGTTTCAGGTTATGAGTTCGATTTTTTCGGTTTTCAAACGGGGGTTGCAGAAGACCCAGACCGCGGTCGCCCGCACTTTGGCGAGTGTTTTTACCGGCGTCAAGGCGTGGAATGATTCGACCTTCGAGGACATCGAGGGCGCGCTGATTTCCGCCGATTTCGGGGTGGCGGCGAGCACCGCCATCGTCGGGGAGTTGCGCGACCGCTACCGGCGCGGCCTGATCGAGACCACCGCCGATGCCTATCAGGCGACCTCCAAACTGGTCCGCGAGATGTTGATGACCCACCAGCGCGCAATCCGTTACGCGCCGGCGGGGACGCCGACGGTGATTCTCTTCGTCGGGGTCAACGGCTCGGGCAAGACCACCTCCATCGGCAAGCTGGCCTGGCAGTGGCATTCGCAGGGCAAAAAGGTCATTCTGGCCGCCGGCGACACCTTCCGCGCCGCGGCGGTGGAGCAATTGAAGCTGTGGGGCGAACGCACCGATTCGGTGGTGATCGCCTCCAGCCCCGGCGCCGACCCGGCTTCGGTGGCCTTCGACGCGGCCCAGGCGGCGGTCTCCCGGAAGGCCGATTTCCTGCTGATCGACACCGCCGGGCGCCAGCATACCAAGAAGGGCCTGATGGACGAACTGACCAAGATCACCCGGGCGATCGAAAAAGCCTGCCCCGGCGCGCCGCACGAAGTCTGGCTGACCGTCGACGCCAGCATGGGCGGCAACGCGGTCAACCAGGCGCGGGAATTTTCCAGGGCGGCCCAAGTGACCGGGCTGGTGCTGACCAAGCTCGACGGTTCGGGCAAGGGCGGCATGGCGGTGGCGCTGCACCGGGAATTTTCGCTGCCGACATTTTTCGTCGGCCTGGGCGAACAACCCGACGATCTGCAGGAATTCAATGCGGAATTCTACACCGATGCGCTTTTCGGCGCCGACGACTGAACGCCGCCGTCATCCCTATGATGACGGGATGACCGAGGCGTTGGCCCTGGCGCGGCTCGGCGAAGGACTGACTTCGCCCAATCCGATGGTCGGGGCGCTGGTGATTTCCCGGCGCAATATGCTGGTCGGCTACGGCTATCATGCCGGAGCGGGGACGCCGCACGCCGAAGCCGTCGCGCTGAGGCGCGCCGGCGACGAAACGGAGGGCGGGACGCTCTTCGTCTCGCTGGAGCCGTGTTCCACCTGGGGGCGGACGCCGCCGTGTACCGACGCGATCATCGGCGCCGGCATCGCCAGGGTCATCATCGGCGCGCCGGACCCCAACCCGAAACACGCCGGCCGGGGCATGAAGCTCCTCGAAGAAGCCGGGATCGAAGTCATCCACGGAGTCATGGAGCGGGAAGCCAGGGCGCTCAACGAAGATTTTTTCAAGTGGATCACCACCGGCAAACCCTATGTGACGCTGAAAATGGCGATGACCCTGGACGGCAAGATCGCCACCTGCGGCGGCCAGTCGCAGTGGATCACCGGCGAAGCCGCCCGCAAACGCGTGCAGCAGTTGCGCCGCCGCGCCGACGCGATCCTGGTTTCGGGCGAGACGCTGCGCTGCGACCGTCCGCAACTGACGGTGCGCGAACCGGCCGGATGGGCGCGCCAGCCGCGCCGGATCATTGCCAGCCGCACCATGAACCAGGCCGAGGTCGCCGGATATTTTTCGGGCGGCGTCATGCCGGAGGCGGTCGATATCGGCGACTGGGGGCGCTGGCTGGAGCAACTGGGCTCGGAAGAGGTGATGTCGCTGCTGATCGAGGGCGGCGGCGGCCTGGCGGCGGCGGCTTTGTGCTCCGGCGAGGTCGACGCGGTCGAGTTTCACATCGCGCCGAAGATTCTCGGCGGGCGCAATTCGCGGCCGGTGGTCGGCGGCGCCGATCCGGCCGCGCTGGCCGAGGCGCTGGAATTGGATGAGGTTACGGTCGAAGCGGCCGGAAACGATATGATCTACCGGGGCAAACCCCGGAAACCATCAACCGGAAAGGACGATCATGGAAAAAGTCAGAATTTTCCCGATTCCCCGTAAACTCACCGTCGGCTCGCGCCACTGCGATTATTCGGCCTTGCGCCGGATCGTGCTGCCGGGACAGGCCGATGACCGCCTGAAGAGTCGGGCGTTGGAGATCGCCGGCCGGATGGCGCATGCTTTCGCGGTGCCGCCGGAGGTGGCGATGGGGACTTCGCCCGCCGGCAAGGCGCTGGTGACCATGAATTTCGACAACCGGATCAAGGCGGAGTCCTACACCTTGGACGCGACGCGGGACGGCTTCCTGCTGCGCGCCTCCGACTCCGCGGGGTGGTTTTACGGCCTGTTGAGCATCGAACAAGTGCTGCTCGACAACCTGCCGTCGCGGGTGCCGGAGCTGTCGATCGAGGACGGTCCCGATATCGCCAGCCGCGGTTACATGCTCGACGTGTCGCGCTGCAAGGTGCCGACTCTGGCTCAGCTCAAGCAGGTGATCGACGATCTCAGCCGCCTGCGTTACAACGAATTGCAGTTGTACATCGAACACACCTTCGCGTTTGAGGAGGATGAGCGGGTGTGGTTCGACAATTCGCCCTTGACTCCGGCGGAGATCATCGAGCTGGACCTCTACTGCCGCGAACGCTTCATCGAGCTGGTGCCGAACCTCAACAGCTTCGGCCACCTCGAGCGCTGGCTGCGTTTTCCGGAATACCAGCACCTGGCGGAGAGCCCGAAGCCGTGGTATCACAAGGACTGGGATTTTTACTGTCAGGGGGTGGTGGCGCCCGGCGACGCGGCGCTGGCTTTCATCGACCGGCTCTACGCCGAGTACCTGCCCAACTTCTCCAGCAAGAAGCTCAACATCGGCTGCGACGAAACCCTCGAACTGGGCCAGGGCCGCAGCAAAGAGCTGTGCGACAAGCTCGGGACCACCCGGGTTTACTTCGACTTCCTGCTGCGGTTGGCCGCCACGGCCAAAAACTACGGCAAGAGCGTGCAGTTCTGGGGCGACATCATCATGCACCAGCCGGAACTGATCAAGGAATTGCCCAAGGACATCACCGCGCTGGAGTGGGGCTACGAGGCCGACCATCCCTTCAAGGCGGACACCGCCAAGTTCAAGGCCGCCAAGGTGCCTTTTTACGTCTGCCCCGGCACTTCGAGCTGGAACAGCTTCATCGGGCGCACCGACAACATGCTCGGCAACATCGTCAACGCCCTCTCCAACGGCAAGAAGGCCGGCGCGGCGGGCATGCTGATGACCGACTGGGGCGACGGCGGGCACCACCACTACTGGCCGATTTCCTGGCCGGGGCTCACCTACGCCGCCGGCTGCGCCTGGAACGTCGCTTCCGCCGAAGCCGCGGTCGAAGCGCTGCCGTGGGCGATCTCCTGGGGCTTCTGCCCCGAGGCGCGGGACGGGCGGCTCGGCGAATTGCTGCTCGAACTGGGGCGGGTCGTCAACGCCTTTCAGCATCGGCAGCACAACTGCGGAATTTATTTCCTGGCGTTGTTCGGTCCGAAGTGGGCGGGCACCGTCAAGGCGTTGGAAAAAATTTCCCGCGAAGAGGTCCACGCCGCCCGGCGGCTGCTGGCTTCGTGCCGCAACATTCTGGCCCGCCGGCCGCCGGCCGCGCCGCAACAGGTTCTGGCCGAGCTCGACAACGGCATGGCGATGGCCGATTGCGCGCTGCTGCGCCTGGCGCAGCTCAAGGGTTCGCGGATCGATCGCGGCGCCTGGCGCGACGCGATGCGCCACGTCATCGGCCGCCACAGCGACCTGTGGCTGACCCGCAACCGGCCGGGCGGCCTCGCCGAGAGTTCCGAGGCGCTGCGCCGGGCGCTGCAAACGGTCTGATCCGATGGCGTCGCCGCGCCTTGAACTGCCCGGCTGGCTGGCGGAGTATCGCGGCCGGAGAATCCTGGCGGGGTTCTCCGGCGGCGCCGATTCGACCGCTCTCTTGCTGGCGCTGGTCCGGGACGGGTTCCGGGTCGAGGCGGTACACTTTGAGCACGGGGTGCGCGGCGATGCCGGGCGCGCCGACGCCGAATACTGCCGGGACTTCGCGGGCCGGCTCGGGGTGCCGTTCACGTTGCGCGAACTCCAGCTGACGGCGGGAGCCAATTTCGAAGCCCGCGCCCGCGCCGCGCGGCTCGCCGCCTGGCGCGAACTGGCCGGCTCGGGCGATGATTGCGCGGCGGCGCTCGGACACCATGCCGGAGACGCCGCGGAGACGCTGCTGATGCGTCTGGCGCGCGGCGGCAACGCCACGGCGCTGGCGGCGCTGCGTCCGGTGCGGCGGGTGGCCGGCGTGACTTTTCTGCGTCCCCTGCTCGGGTTCGAACGCGAAGAGATCGAGGCGTTTTTGCTGGCTTCCGGCGTCGGCGACTGGCGCTGCGACGCCACCAACGCCGATTCGGTTTTTCATCGCAATTACCTTCGCAACCGGCTGTTGCCGGAGTGGCGGGCGGCGTTTCCCGCGGCGAAGGGCGGGATTGCCGCCGCCCTGGCCGCGCTGGCCGATGATGCGCGTTATCTCGAAGAATCCGCCCGGCGGGCTTACCGCGAACGGCCGGCCGGGGAGGGTTTGAACGCCGAATGGTTCGACGCTCTGGCGCCGGCGCTGCGCGTCCGGGTGCTGCGGCTGTGGCTGGCCCGGACGCCGGACCGGCGGCTGCTGGAGCGGATGACCGGGCGGCGGCGGGGGAGGATTCCGCTGGCCGGAGGCGGGGAACTCGAATACCGCCGCGGATTCTGGCACTTCGACCGGGGGGCGCCCGATCTGCCCTGGGAATGGCCGAGACAAAGCCGCGTCGAATGGAACGGTTGCCGGTTGACGGCCGAAGAGGCGGCGGGAGTGCCGGAGGCGGTCACGCCGGACGAGGCGTACTTCGACGCCGACCGGCTGCCGCGGGTGCTGTGGCTGACCCGCCGGCGCAGGGGGGACGTGATCGTGCCGTTCGGGAGGACGGAGACGAAGCCGCTGAAGCGGTTCGGCCCCGCCCTTTCGGTGTTGCGCGACGCGGACGGGGTGGTGTATTGGGCGGCGGGCTGCCGTCACTCGGACCAGGCGAAGGTGACGGCGGAGACCCGCCGGATCGTTCGATTTTACTGCCGCTTCATGTCGCGTACCGCTTCGACCACCGACCGCGCCTGATATTCCAACTGGGCGCGGGTCAGCGGATAGAGCGGCAAATGGGTGTACTCGCGGTAGAACATCCGTTCGGTGACCGGGCAGGTGGCGGCGATCGCCTCCTCGTCGTACCCGAGGTCGCGCATGATCTTGAAGCGGTACATCGGTCCGAAGTGCGTGATGTTGGTGAGCCCCCTGGCCGCCAGCCGCTGCCCCAGCTCCTGAATGTCGCCGCCGACCCGCGCCGGGTCGATGCGCAATAAATAGAGATGATGGGTGCCGAAGGTTTCCGGCGTGTCCGGCGTTTCGGTCAGGATGCCCGCCTCTTCGCCGAGGACCGCGTTCATGTATTCGGCGGCTTTTTGGCGGCTGGCGATGATCGCGTCGAGACGGCGCATCTGGAGCAGCAGCCCGACCGCGGTGATCTCCGCCGCCGAATGGTTGCCGGCGATGGCCAGTTGGCCGTCCAGGGTGCGCAACGGCGAAATGTCGTAGAGCCAGTCCTTGATCCGGCGGCTGAAATCCAACCCCAGGAAACGCGCCTGCGGAAATTGTTCGCCCGCCTCGGGGTGGCGGCTCAGCAGAATGCCGCCTTCGCCGAAGGAGTTGATGTTCTTGACTTCGTGGAGCGAAAAGCCGCCGAAGTCGCCGATCGCGCCCAGTTTGCGCCCCCGGTAGACGCCGCCCATGCCGTGCGCGGCGTCTTCGAGCACGCGGATGCCGTGCTTTTGCGCCAGTTCCATCAAGGGGTCCATATCCACCGGATACCCGCCCAGGTGGACCGGGACGATCACTTTGGTCCTGGAGGTGATCTTGCGCGCGACGTCGGCGGGATCGAGGTTGACGGTCGCCGGATCGATGTCGGCGAAGACGATCTTCGCGCCGACGCTCAGCGGATAGGACATGGTCGCGATGAAGGTGATCGCCGGCATGATCACCTCGTCGCCCGCCCGCAGGCCGCAGAGCTTGTAAGCCATCTCCATGCCGCCGGTCCAGTTGTCGACCAGGCACGCCGCCGGCGCGCCGAAATAACGCCGGCACTCCTCTTCGGCGGCCAGCACCTGCTTGCCCAACGTCAGCTTGGTGGCGACTCCGGCGTGGCGGCTCAGGCCGCCCAACGCCTCGGCGACGGCGCCATAAGCCGCCTCGTAGGCCGCTTCATCGCCCTCCGACGGCGGCAGCAGGAAACGCACCAGCTCCAGAACGTCGCCGCCATTGTAAAATTCCCCCACCGCGTGCCACGGCACTTTGGCGTCTCCGACCGCGTAGCGGAAATCTCCGCCCGATTTCTTTTCCGACATAAGTTTCCCTCCGTTTCGGATATCAACATAAACCCGGGATTGGAAAATTGCAAATAAAATCGTATTATTATTTGACAAAAAATCATTTATATGCTATAATTATAATACGATATCGAACTATAAAAGAGATTTTGATGATTCGTTACGGCGATATTTCCTCTTGTTTGATCGATGTGCTGTTGGCCCGTGGGCGGGTCGGGCGCGCCGAGTTCATCCGGGAAACCGGGCTGCGGCCGGCCAGTGTGCTCAAGGCGGTCGACGCGCTGAAACGCCTGGGGGCGGTGACCGAGCCGGAGCGGGCCGGGGCGCGGACCGGGCGGAGTTCGCCGCCGCTGGAGCTGGCCGCCGGTTTCGGCCGGTTTCTCGGCGTCGA
>JAVBSD010000387.1:0-4648 GCA_031547325.1 Victivallaceae bacterium
ATAGAACTGTGCGCCGGCGGCGTCGGTTTCGACGGCGACGGCGCGGCGGCGCGCGGATTGGATCAGGTGTGACATAGGTTCCTCCCGGGGGTAAATATACGCCGGAAGTGCGGCGATGTCAATCCGGCTCCCCCTCTCCCCCCCAAAAATAAAACAGCCGGCCGCCGACTATTTTTTGGTTTTGTTTTTTTATTTTTCGGGAGAGCGCAGCGCCGCCACCATTTCGGCACGCGCATTATTGTAATCCACCCCCCAGGTATGATTGGTATTCGGCTGGTTGACAATGCTCTTCCCCTCCGCCGGAATGTTATTGTAGGCCGCATAAATACTGCCCGGCGCGCACGCCACATCAATAAAACCCGCCAGAACAATGATCGGACACGTAATACGCCCGGCGAAATTGGCGCAGTCGATGTAGGCGACCTCCGCCATCACCTCCGGCCGGTCACGGAAATTGTTGATGAAAAACGGCCACCCCGAACGCCCCCCGCGGCTTTCCGCCCCGAAATCACACAGCGCCGGCTGGTTGGCCACCGCGAAAACGAAATTCGGATTCAACGCCGCCAACGCCAAAGTCGAACCGCCGCCCTGGCTGAAACCACAGACGCCGAGATTTTTGCCGTCGAACTTGGGATGGCTGCGCAGCCATTCGGCCGCCTGATCCATGCCGAGCCAGGCGCGGCGGAAAAAGTTGATGCCGCGGTCGGCCGCGCCGATCAGCGGATAATCGGGAGGACATTCGCCGGTGTCCGGGTCGTAGTCGTGGACGTTGATGAAGAGCGTGATCACCCCTTCGAGCACGTGCCCGCCGGGGCCTTTGGAGGCCGGCGAAGCGCCGGGGACCACCACCACCGCGGGAAACGGCCCCTCGCCCTCCTTCGGCACCGACAGGAAACCCCACAGCCGGGTGTCTCCGACGTTGGCGAAGTTGACCTTCCACACATCCAGCGTTGCGGTCGCCAGCTCCGGCGCCGGAGTCAGCCGGGCATAATCGTCGCCGGCGGCCAGGCGCACCGCCTCGGCTTCCTTCCGCCCCGCAGCCCAGAAAGCATCGAAGTCGGCCGGCTCCGGCCTCCCCTGGCGAATCAGTTCCGGCGCGAAGGCGGCCGCGGTTTCGCCGGCGGCGACCTCCGCCCCGTCGATCAGCCAGGCCACCCGGCAGAAGGCGAAGCCCGGTTCAGAAAGAGCGAATTCCACCCGGTCGCCCTCCCACGGCGCCCGGCGGTAGACCCATTCGTTGCGGTTGTTGCGGTCGTTGTCGATGGTGAACACCAGTTCCCCGATCCGCGAAGCCTCGCCGTCGCAGAGGGCTTCGACCACGAATCCGGCGGACTCGCCGAGCTCGTAGACCGCCGCCGGCCGGTCGGTGTCGACCTTGAGCTGATATTCCGCCGCCGCCACCTGCCACGCCGCCACGACGGCCAGCGCCGCCACCCACAACCGGATTTTGTTCATCGATATTCCCTGCTGGTTCTTGTTGTCCGGAAATCTACCACCGCGAACACGGTTTGTCAAGGCCGAAAAAAACGAACGCCGGAAGTGTTCGACTTCCGGCGTTCGCGATTCGCAACCGATCAGGCGATTTGCTGCCAACGGTCGACCATGGGAGGAGAACCGCTGGCGGTGATCCACGCCCCGTAGCCGCCCGAGCCGTCGCTCCACAACAGATCGGCCTTGCCGTCGCCATTGTAGTCGCCGAGTCCGGTCAGGCTCCAGCCGGTCATGTCCATGTCATAGTCCAACACGCCGGTGGTGTGCACACTCCCCTGGTAACAATCCCAGTAGGCAATCGTCCCGGCGGTGTGCTGCCAGAGCAGGTCCAGACTGCTGTCTCCCGTCAGATCGCCGGCGCCGACGAAGCGCCAGTCGCCGTAACCGGCCCCGGCGAGTCCCTGCCAGTCGGAGTACATGCCGTTCTCGACATTCCAGCCGCCGACCGCGCCGGTGGCTTTGTTCCACCACAGCACCTCGTCCCGGTTGTCGCCGTTGACGTCGGCGGCGGTCAGGAACTCCCATTCGCCCGGATCGGCGCCGGCGATGATCCGGTCGCCGGCATAGGCGTAACCGGCCGTCGGATCGGCCAGCCAGTCGAGCATGAGGCCGGAATTGTTGCGCCACAGGATGTCGCTGGTGTTGTCGCCGTTGAAGTCGCCGAGCACCGCGAAATGCCAGTCGGAATTGGCCCCCGCGATGTCGAGGTGGACGACCGACAGGTCGGACTGGACCAGCCAGGCCGCCACCGAACCGTCCGAATGCTGCCACAGGGCGTCGCAGATGCCGTTGCCGTCGATGTCGCCGGCCCCGAGATAATTCCAGTCGCCGCCCGAACCGAGCACATGATCGGCGAAGCCGCCCGAGCCGTCGGAGAGCTTGAGAATGAGCTGGTTGCTGCCGTCGACGGTGACGACGTCGCTGATCCCGTCGTCGTTGAAGTCGGAAACCGCCGCTTTGCTGTAAGTGGTTTCGTAGAGTTCGATGTTCAGCTCGGAGCCGTCGTTGCCGGAGTTGAGAATGTACTTCCGGCCGCTGTCGATCCACAGGGTCTGCGCCTTGAGGTCGGTGACGTCGCGGATGCCGACCGTCAAATGAATCGTCTGCCCCAGGGCGGCGGCGTTGGCGCCAAGCCTGTAGACTCCCAGCGCCTGCATCTCCTTCACCTCGATATCGAGCGCATCGACCGCCAGGTGGCCGAAGCCCTGGACGATCGCGGAATCGGCGGCGGAACGGACGCCCAGCAGGAAGGTCAATTCCTCCATCGTCGTCGCGCCCGCGACCGCCATCGATCCGGCCAACCGGGCCGAACCGGTGAACCGCGCCCCGGAACCCATAACCTGGAGGATGCCGCCGGACTCGATCACCGTATCCTCCATGATGCCGTTGCCGTACAGGACCGTCGAACCGCCGGAAGAGACCCGAGTGTCCTTCGCCAGGGACGAAGTCGGAGCCGGCGCGCCGAACTGCTGCGCGTCGCCCGCCGGCGACATTTGCCTCAGGCCGCCTATGGTAAATCCGATCGTGAAAGTCCCCCCGTCGTACACGAACGTCTGGGATGTCACACCGCCGTAACTGACGATAGCGCTCCCGCCGGAGTTGATGCCGGTGTCAAACGCGAAACCGCCGGCGCCGATGCCCAAACGACCCCAAATGTTGTTTCGCCAAGCGCTGCCGAGGTCACACGCCACATAGCCGCCGCTGGAGATCTCGATATTCCGCGCAATGCCGCGTTCGAGGATTCCCGCGGTTCCGCCGGAAAGAACATTCAGCTTTTCCGCGATGCCGCCGGTGATCATGGCCAAACCGGAGTTGCGGATAGCTCCCCCGGAAAGGACGCCGCCGGAGAGGATATTCATGATGCCGCCGGAGACGGTGGCCGAGCTGACGCTGCCGGCGATATCGGCCTGCCCGCTGGAAACGACGACTGATTCGGCGTAACCGCCGGCGAGGATCTTCATCACGCCGTTGTAGACGGTGGTGGTGGTGACTTCGCCGCCGGAAAGAATCTCCAGCAGACCGGCGAAGACTTCGGCCGTGGTGACCTGGCCGCCGGCGAGGGAGAGCACTCCGTTGATCAGCGAGGCGTAGTCGACCTGGCCGCCGGTAAGGATTCCGCCGGAGGCGTTGTTGTTCATGGTCAGGGTGGTGACCAGGCCCCAGATGTTGGCCGAACCGCCGCTGGTGACGTTGACCGTCCCGCCGCTGCCGCCGGCGAGCAACTCCATGAGCCCGCCGGTGATCGAGGCCGAGGTGACGTTGCCGCCGGACATGATCCGCAGCAGACCGGCCGCGACGTCGACGTTGTTGAGCCTGTCGCCGAAGATTTTCGCGATGCCCTGCGTCAGCTTGAGGTAATCGACTTCGCCGCCCTGGAGCAGGGTGAACAGGCCGCCGGCGATTTCGGCGACGCTGCAGTTCCCCGCGACCTGCATCTCGCCGCCCGACGATACCAGGACCTGGGCCCCGCTGCCGCCGGAACTGAGGATGATCGTACCGCTCGACTGAACCGTGCTCGAAGAAACCATCCCGCCGGAGAGAATCTCCAGCAGTGCGCTGGATGTGACCAGGCCGCCGCTGAATATTCCCAAATTCCCGATGATCCCGGAGGCGACGTCGCGCAACTGTATCCGCAAGGCGACGCCGCCCTGGCTGGCCGTCAGGGTGCCCCCGTCGTAGAATCGGTAACCGGAAAGCGTCGAACCGGCGACATCGACATTGATGCCGTGCAGCGCCGGATCGATGATCTGCCCACTGGATTCCGCAATCATGTCGGCGGCGTTGAAATAATGAACGCCGCTGGCGATCCCGCTGGAATAGAGGAAGGTGGTGCCGTCCGGCGCATAGGCCCCGGAGATCATCCCGTTGGTATCCAACCCGTTCGCGACAAACAGAATTCGCCCGCCCGACTGCTGCACGACTCCGGTCGCGCTGGCGCCGTACATGGCGCTGAGGATGCCGCCCGACGAAACGATCGTCCCCCTCGCAAAATCGCCGACCATCTGGGTCCCGCCGGCGAAAACGGTCGCGTCGACGGCGGAACCGTACATGACCTCCATGACGCCGCCGGCGTAAATCTGGGTCCCGGAGGCAACTCCGAAAGAGACAACCTGGCTGCCGCCTTGAAAAAGCGAAGTGCGGAACACGTCGCTGGCGT
>JAVBSD010000197.1:0-2968 GCA_031547325.1 Victivallaceae bacterium
TCCCAGGCATCATGCGCCACGGGTTCACGCTCATTGAACTCCTGGTCGTCATTGCCATCATCGCCATTTTGGCCAGCATGCTGCTGCCGGCCCTGTCCAAGGCCCGCGCCGCGGCGCAGAAGACCAAATGCCTGAATAACATGAAGCAGGCCGACCTCGGCTTCTTCCTGTATGCCAACGACTGGGACGACTGGGTGGTGCCGGGCGGACGGTACAACGGCGTCCCCTATTATCCCTGGACGACGAACATCGGCACCTACTGCGGCGTCTCGACTCTCTCCACCGGACTCTTCCCCGCCGACGTCGGCCTGATCCCGGTCTTTGCCTGCCCCGCCGATTCCGTCGCGTGCGATCCCGCCACATACCCCTTGTGGGGCACCAAAAAGACCTACATCGCCAACCTCCTGATGGGCGGCAACCACACCGTCCCGGACATGCGCAAAATCGCCTCCATCAAGAATCCGTCCAAGGTGCTGTTCCTGGCGGAGGGCTCCTCGCCCATCACCTGGGGCTGGTTCCCCGATCCGGGGGTTCAGTATCTGCACGGCACCTACAAGTCCAACATCGCCTATTCCGACGGCCATGTCGCCGCCTACGACAAGCCGCTCGGCCAGGCCTCCGGATGGTCGGATGAGATGGCAGAATTGTGGAGTCCGTAGCACCCCGGCGCTTCGCACACCACGTCATCAACTCCGAGCGGGACACGCCATGCGATCATGGCATGTCCCGCTCGATTATTTTTTCTCAAAACTTTTTTGCCATTATTTTCCGGGGGGGTATTGACTTTTTAAGAGATATACCCTATACTATACATGTAAATGACCCGTCAACGGGAATACAGGAAAGCAGATTCACGTGCCGTCCACTGCAACCATCGGTCCGGCCAAGCGGCTGGAGCTTAAAAACCGTCTCAAGGAGCGGATTGAAGAGGGCGTCTACGCCTACGGCGAACGGCTTCCTTCGGGCCATCAGCTGGCCGCCGACTTCGGCACCAGCTATGTCACCATGAACAAGGCCCTGAAGCTGTTGGTCGAGGAGGGCTACCTCCTCTGCCGTCACGGCGTGGGCAATTTCGTCAATTACCGCCCCATCGCCCGGACCGGGCGCCGGCTGGTCAACCTGATCGTGCCGAGGGTTTCCTACGAGGGCAGATTCGACTTCGTCCTCCGCTTCGTCGACGACGGCGCGGAGCTGTTCCGCCGCGCCGGCTGGGAGGTGCGGATCTTCCTCAACGACAACGACGATATCGCCGGAGCGCGAAGCGTCATCGCCGATCCCGACGCCTATTCGGTGATTTTCGGCCTCAAGCCGTATTGGCGCAACTTCGCCTCGTGCATCGAACATATCCGCAACCGGGTGGTGCTGTTCGGCGAACGCAGCGACACCGCCGGCATCGCCTGCATCACCTCGGACGAAACCCAGACCATCCGCCTGGCGCTCGACCACCTGGCTTCCCAGGGCCGGATTCGAACCGCCCTGGTCTGCGCCGACCTCGCCAGCCACCTGGAAATCTTTCGCGCCGCCGCCTGGCGCAGTTTGTGCCTGGAGCGCGGCCTGGGCTTCGACTGGTGCCGCAACTTCTGCTTCGACATGCAGATCGCGCCCCTGGCCCCGACCGAAAACTACACCCGGAAACTCGTCGGAGAATTGTACCGCGACGGCAAGCTCAACCGCTTCGACAGCATCATCATTCCGGACGACACCCTGGCCGCGGAATTCATCGGCATGCTGCTCGATCACGGCATCCGGGTCCCGGAGGACATTGCGGTGGTATCGGTCGGCAACACCAACATGTCGCGATTGTTCCGCCCCCAGATCACCAGCGTCGACGTCAATTTCCAGGGCCACCTGGAGATCGCGCTCGACCTGCTCGAAGGCCGCCTCGCCAACTACCCCGATCCCGGCCTGTTCCATCTGTGTCAACCCCGCCTCGAAGCCCGCGCCAGCAGCCTGGTCGAGCAGAAAGCGGCCGCATATGCGTAACATCAATCCACAGGGAAGGAAATGTCATATGAAACAAAAATTCACACTGATAGAACTCCTGGTCGTGATCGCCATCATCGCCATCCTGGCCAGCATGCTGCTGCCCGCCCTGTCCAAGGCCCGCGCCGCGGCGCAGAGCATCAAATGCGTCAGCAACCTCAAGCAGTTGGGCCTGGCGATGTTCATGTACACAGCCGACAACGGCGATTACCTGCCGGCCCTCGGAGCCAGTTCGGCGGGCGCGACCACCTATCACTGGCCGACCAAACTGGGTCAGTATCTCGGCGCGCCGGAACTGTCGAGCATCGGGCTGTATCCGGCCTCGACCGGAGTACTGCCTTTCTTCACCTGCCCGGCGGACTCCTCCGCTCCGGTGGCGAGCAATGCCCAAACCTGGGGAACGGTATTGAGTTTCGGCTACAACGGGTTTCTCGGGGGAGGCAGCGACACCGCCGCTTCGGGCATGGCCATCACGGCGGTCAAGCGTCCGTCGGAAGTCATCATGCAGATGGATGCCATCATTTACCGTTTGTATTATTGGAATCCGACCTTCGTCGCATACCGGCATTCCGGTAATTACGGCCTCAATATGAATTTCGTGGACGGTCACGCCCAGTCATCGACCAACCGGGAAATCGCTTATGATTCCGGCGTCCGCCCGGAAGTCAACCGTATGTGGCTGCCTGAGGAATAAAACAAAATGAATTTCAAGAAAACACTTCTCGGGTGCATGTTCCTGGCCGCCGCCGGCGTCACCGGCGACCGGGAAGCGCTGATCGACCGCCTCGCCTGCGAAACCGGCTCCCTAAGCGCCAACGACCTGTCCGGTCCCGGCTTGTTCCATCTGTGTCAACCCCGCCTCGAAGCCCGCGCCAGCAGTCTGGTCGAGCAGAAAGCGGCCGCATATGCGTAACATCAACCCACAAGGGAAAGGAAACGCCGCATGAAAAAGAAATTCACACTGATCGAACTCCTGGTCGTGATC
>JAVBSD010000264.1:0-8131 GCA_031547325.1 Victivallaceae bacterium
GCGACGACCAGAGCCTGCTGCGGATTCTCGGCACGCCGCCCCGGGGTCTGGCCGAAAAGGCGGTCGACGCCCTGAAGCATCTTCAGGAGGAGACCCGGCGGCCGATGGTCCGGCTGCTCGGGGACGAAAAGTTCCGGGGCCTGGTTTCCGCCGCCGCCGGCAACGCGGCTCGGGAGCTGGGCTCGACCCTCGACCGCTGGCGCGAGGAGTTCAAAACGCCGGGCAATCTGGCGGCGCGGGTCGAGCGTTTTCTCAACGAGGTCGGCTACCTGGGCGGCCTGCAAAAGATTTACAAGGACCGCGAGGACGCCTGCAAACGCCGCGAAAACGTCGGCGAATTCCTCAACGCCATCGCGGCTTACGAGAACAAATCCGACGATTCGCCGCTCCTCGGCGGGTATCTGGAAAGCTACGCGCTGCTCGAAGAAAACGACCGTACCGAGGAGTCGGCCGACAACAGCGACGCGGTGGTGCTGAGCACCGTCCACGCCGCCAAGGGCCTGGAATTTCCCTGGGTGTTCCTGGTGGCGATGGAAGAGGGGATTTTCCCTCACGAGCGCGCCAAGCAGGAGGGCAGCTGCGACGAGGAGCTGCGGCTCTTCTACGTGGCGATCACCCGCGCCAGGCGCAATCTGATCATCACCCGGGCGCAGAGCCGCATGAACCGCGGGCGGACCAACATCCAGCGGCCGTCGGAATTCCTGCATCTGCTGCCGGAGGGGCAGTTGACTTCGGGGGACGACACGGACTTCATCCGCCCGATGAGCCAGGAGGAGCTCTCCGCCGGCTTGCGCGCCATCCTCGATCTGCTGAAGTAATTACTTCCGGGCGTTGCGGTATTCGCGCGGCGACATCTGGACGTGGCGCCGGAAGCAGCGCGCGAAATACCCCGGATCGCTGAACCCGGTCCCGTAGGCGATCTCGGAAACCGACAGCTCCGCGTCTTCGAGCAGGAAGCGCGCCTGTTCGATGCGGATCCGGGTGATGTATTCTCCCGGGGTCACGCCGAGCGTCTTGCGGAACGCCGCGCACAGCTGCGTCACCCCGATCCGCCCGGCCGCCGCCAGTTCGGCGAGGGTGATCGGACGGCGGATGTTTTCGCGGATGTAGCCGGTTACCCGGGCGACCACCCGTTCCCCGCCCCTCGCCTCCGGCGCCCGGCCGCGTTCGAGGTACTGAAAGAGGTCGACGATGAACATCATGAACAGGCTCTTCGCCGCCAGCAGCCGCGCCGGTCCCCGGCTCCGCAGCACCGTTTCGAGGCGGTTGAACAATTGCCGCATCTCCCGGAAGCTGCCCGGACTCATCGACAGCTTGCGCAGCCGCCCCGGCCGCCGTTCCAGCCAGTCCCGGCACACCGAAAGCTGCTCCAGGTTGGCCAGCTCGAAAGCGCTGAAAATCTCCGGGCGGAAGATCACATTGCAGTAGCGGAATCCCTCGCCGGGGCTGAAGCTGTGGCGGTCCCGGTCGCCGATCAGAAAGAGGTCGCCGCCGATCATCGGATAATTGACATCGTCCAGCGAACAGATGCCGCAGCCGCGGGTCACGAACATGATTTCGTAAAAATCGTGGATATGTTCGGCCTGGTCGCCGTTGCCGCCGGCCTCGCTGTTGACCGCCAGCGGAAAATCCTCCGCCGCATAATTCCGGATCAGGAATTGGTGCATACTTCGGCGATGAAGATCGAGTTGTCGCTGCCGTATTCCATGCAGCGCCGCCAGTCGCAGGGATCGGGCTCGACGGTCTGCATCCATTCGGCGGCGACGATCCAGGCGCGGCCGGCGTCGATCCGGGCGCAGCCGAAATTCCCCAGCCGGGCGCCGCGCTCCGGCACCGCGACGGTTTCGCTCTCCCGGATCACCCGCAGCGTCTCCCGGTCGACCCGGGCGATGAACAGCGGCGCGCGGTGGCGGAAAATGTGGTCGTTGTCCGCGCCGCGCCGGGTGTAGACCAGATAGAGCTCGCCCGCCAATTCGATCCAGTGCTGCTGGGTGTTGTAGTTCCCGAGCGGCGTCCCGTCGTCGAAGCGCCATTCCTCCGGCCGGTCGAAACAAAGCCCGTCGGAGCTCCGGGCGACGTAGCCCGCCAGGTCGTTGCGCAAGGTCAGGAAGTATTCGCCGCCGACAGAGATCAGCGACGGTTCGCAGAAGCCGCGCGGCTCGGGCCAGGTCAGCGCCGGACCGATCTCCCGCAGCTCCAGCCGGTTTCCGTCGAAGCCGAGCCGCAGCACATGCGCCGAATAGGAGTTCTCCCAGGGATTGGCCGCCCCGGCGTAATCCATGCCGTAGACCGGCAGCAGGATTTCGCCGTTCGGCAGGTCGAAGCGCTGGGTGCATCCGGCGCCGCAGGCGAAAAAGGCTTCGGGCAGCGCCAGAATCTCCGGCTCTCCCCACTTCCCGGCCTCGCGGTCGTAAACGCCGTACATGACGTAAGAAGGACTCGGCGCCGGCAGCGGTTCGTCGTCGCGGTAGATCGTCCCCTGCCCGGTCAGCAGGAATTTGCCGCTGGCGGCGTGCCAACCCGGCGTGGCGTCGGCCATGACGATTTCATTTCCGTCGCCCCACGGACGCCGCGCCAGCTCGGGACAGGCCGCGATCGGCGTCCAGGAAACGCCGCCGTCCGGAGTCGACATCATGCACAGCCCGTAAAAGATGTCGCTCCCCGACAGCCGCAGGGGCTGGGTGGTGACCATCCCGAAGCCGTCCGGCGCGACCGCGCCGCGGGCGTGAACGTAGCAGCGTTCCCCCGCAAAGCCGGTTTCGATCTGGCGCAACGATATTTTCATAGCGATAATAGATACCGCGCCGGACAATATTCAAGGGGAAATGCCCTGTCCCGCGATATTTTTTCGCATAAATCGGCCGCCGCCTATTGACAAATCTTTTTTTTTCGCTATAATAATATAAAACAGTTATGAAACAGATCAAAACACAATAGGAAACATCACTTCAATATGCCTCCGAACAGAAAATACGGTGAGATGCTGCGCCAGGACATCGACGAAGCGCGTTTCAATCCGGGCGCGCCGCTGCCCTCTTTCCGCGAGCTGGCGGGACGTTATTCGTGCAGCGTGGCGACGGTCAAGCGGATGGTGGACACGCTGCAGGACGAGGGGCTGCTGGTGACGGTGGCGGGCAAGGGGACTTTTTTCGCCTCGGCTTCGCCGGTGCCGCGGCGTCCGCAGAACAACATCATCGGCGTGGTCACGGTTCACAACCGATGGCAGGAGTGCTTCGCCCAATACCGCGGCGAGTGGCTGGCCAAGGGGTGGCTTTTCGCCATCTACGACGCGTTTTTCGACCGCCAGGCGCCGAACCAGGAGCGTGAATTCCTGCTCCGCGCCCAGGCCGAGGGCTTCCGTTCGGTGGTCATGGTGCCGAGTCCCTTCGCCGCCGACAACACCGCGCTGTTCAAGCGGCTGCGGCTGGAGGGGATCAAGATCGCCCACCTGACCCCCGACCTGGCCGACCTCGAACACGAAACCTTTTTCCTGCTCGATCACGCCGCCGCCGGGCGGGAGGCGGTGCGCCAGGCCCGGGCGCGCGGCTACCGCCACGCGGCCTTCGTCGACATTTCGCTGCCCAGCGCCTTCAAGCGCCTGATGCTCAAGGGCGCCATCGAGGAAGCCGCCCCCTCGGGCGTCCGGATTCTGCCGGCGATCAACGTCGGGTACTGGGACGACGACACGCCGGCGGGGGAAACCCCGGAACGCCACGCCTTCAAGGTGGCGCGAACCGGCGAATACATCGACCTCTTTCATTCGCTGCCGGAACGGACGGCGCTCCTCTGTACCCAGTCCGACTTGGCCGACAGCCTCAAAACCATGTTCCTCGCCCACGGCATGACGCCGGGCGACCGGCTCGGCATCGTCGCGCTGGACGACAACTCGCCGGGTCCGCGTCCGGTCTCCGGAATGCGCTTCGACGTCCCGGCGCAGATCCGCGCCGCGCTGGAATACGCCTCGGACAACTCGATCGGGCCGACCGTGCCGGTCCAGCGCTGGTTCGCCCCGGTTTTCGAAGACCTCAATACCCTGTAACAGCGAAAGGCCGCCATGTTCCGCATTCTCCTCCTCTTCACGCTTCTGGGTCCGCTGGCGCCGCTCCGGGGGCAGGACCTGCGGCCGGCCTTCGACAAATCCGCCTACCGCAACACCCTGTGGACCCAGGCCAATCCGTGGTTCCCGCCGAATATGAGCCGGGTCTACCGCGCCGGCGGCCCGGATTACGCGATGCGGCGCTATTCGGCGAACGCCGTCGACATGTGGGCCGAAGTGGCCCGGGAGTGCCAAAGCCGCGGCCTCGACGGCATCCAGATGGAGGTGATGATCCACGTGCCGCCGGATGTCGGCACCCTCAAAAACATGCTCGCCGGGTTCGAAAAAGCCGGCAACGGGTTCATGCTCCAGTTCATGATTTCGCCGTGGGGCTCGGGCGAACAGTTCGCCGAATTCTTCGACCTGATGGCCGATGAAATCGCCAACCATCCCAACCTCTACCGCCTCGACGGCCGTCCGGTGATCGCGCTCTACCAGGACCGCGCGGTCAATTCGACGCCGCCCGGACGCTGGACCGAGTGGTTCGCGCCGGTCGAAGCCAAGCACGGGCCGATGATCTTCCTGGTCGACGTCGCCTTCGCCGAACCCGGTTCGCTCGACGAGCTGCTCAACCACGTCGACGGCGTCACCATGTACGGCAACTGGTCGATCGAAATGCAGCGCGACCTCTTCCGCCACGTGATCCCGCTGATGCGCGAAAAATTTCCGCACAAGATCCTCGAAGCGGCCGTCCACGCCGCCTACCTGCCCCACTTCAGCCACGGCGGCGTCCGCCCCCGGCTGCTCGACAAATACCTGGCCTCCTGGGAGATGACCATCCAGGCCCAACCCGATTCGGTGGTGCTGACCAATTTCTTCGACATCTACGAAAACTCCCGGATGCTGCCGAGCTACGAACTCGAAGACGTGCTCTTCAAGATCGCCCGGATCAAAATGGCCGAACTCAAAGGCGTCCGTCCGCCCGCCGACGACCGGCCCGATTTCCGTATCGTCAACCACACCGCCGCCGTCGTTGGAGGAGCCGTCACCGGCTTCGACGTGCTCGGCTTCCCGGCCAACCTGGTCAACAAAAACTTCGAAGTCCGTCTCGAACTCACCGACCCGGCCGGCAACCTCGTCCATGCCTTCGCGCCGGCGGTGATGACCCTCGACGGCGTCAAAGTGCTCCGCCACGACCTCGACACCCTGCCCTTCGCCGACCAATACGCCCTGGTCCCGCGCCTCTCCTGGCGCCAGGTCGACGGCGGCCAGGGCGGCAGTTTCACCGGCATGCCGACCATCCTGGTCGCGTCGATGCTGCCGCACAAGCTCTTCTGGAGCCGCGGCGCATCCAACCAGCTGGCGATGAAGTCCTTCGACGGCTGGAGCCTCAACGGCGCCACGCCGGGCGGAGTCGCCGCCTACCCGGCCGACGGCGTCGGCGTCGTCCTGGTCGAGAGCGCCCAGGAAGCGCCGTGGTATTACGCCCGGCGCGACACCGCCGGCGACCACGTGCGGCTGATGCGCAACGGCCTGGAGCTGGCTTCCTTCGCCGGCCGCGAGCTCAACCTGGCGTTGGCGCAGCCGCTGCCCCACCCCGGAAGCGGCGTCGACAGCTACCACCTGGAATTCGAAAACCGCCACGGCGTGCGCTTCGCCACGCTCCCGGTCTACCTTTCCGCCGGAGTCCGGCACGGCACGGCCGCCGTGCCGACCGTGCGCCCCGACGGCTCGATTCGGCGGGTGGAAATCGCCGCCGAGCGGGTGCCGTTTTTCCACTACCCCTGCGACGAATTCGCCGGCAACCTGTGGCGCGACCGCTCCGGCTACGACCACCACGGCAACATCAACGCCACCTGGGACGGCGGCAAGCTCGCCACCACCGGCTATCACTACGAGCACACCGGCATCCCCGGCCCCGGCAGCCCCGATGGCGATCCGGCCTTCCGGCGCGACGACGACGGCCGCGGCTTCCTCCGCTTCGGGGGCGAGGGCTTCATCGCGGTCATGGGCGGCACCGCCTTCCCCGGCGCGGCGACCTGGGAACTCGAAGTCCGGCCGGCCGAACGAGGCGAACAGGCGCTCCTGACCACGGTCAACCACCAGCTCGACCTGACCCTGGACGCCGAAGGCTTCCTGACCGCCATCCGGAGCAATCCCTCCGGTTCCGGGCTGGTCCGGCTCCGTTCGGCCGCGCCGCTGCCGCTCGATTGCTGGAGCAAAATCGTCGTCACCTACGACCTGGAGCGCCTCCGCCTCTACGTCGACGGCCAGCTCCAGGGCGACGCCGCGATCCTCCCCGATCCGGGGCACGCCGGCCTCAACGCCGCCTACATCGCCGCCCGCGCCAAGTTTCCCCACGGCTGCGAAGTGCCCCGTTACCGGGGCGACCTGCGCCAGGTCCGCCTTTACGGCAGAAATCTTTCCCCCGACGAATGGCTTTGAACACCAGAAACAAGGAGCTGAACATCATGAAGAAAAATTCCCACCGCCACCTTGAATTCACTCTCATCGAACTCTTGGTCGTGATTGCAATCATCGCCATCCTTGCATCGCTGTTGCTGCCGGCGCTGTCCAAGGCGCGGGCGGCGGCCCAGGCGATCAAATGCACCAACAACGTCAAGACTCTGACCCTGGCCTTAAACCTGTACATCAACGACTTCGACGGTTTTCCGCCTCCCGGAAATTCCGGTTTGAACAACAACTGGCCGAGCAAAATGGTCAGCTACGCCGGCGTCGAGCCCGGCGGCGACGAGTGGTCGCCGTCGAAGTACGCCATGTTCACCTGCCCGAGCGACAACTATCTGCCCGCCTACATGGAAACCAACAAATACTGGGGCAAAAACAGCTACATCGCCAACCTCTCGGTCATGGACTCCACCGGCGACGACCGCAACGTCGACGGCTTCAAGGGTTCGCGCAGCCTCGCCGCCTGCAAGGCGCCGTCGACGGTGCTGCTCTTCGGCGAATTCCGCGACAGCTTCAACTCGGTGCGCCACAGCGACGGCAACGACGTCAAATGCTACAATTCCGGCTACGTCGCCGAATACACCAAACAGGGCGGCACCGAAGCCACCGACGCCGGCAAGGCCGGCTACCACGGCAAGCAGAACAATTGGGCCTTCGTCGACGGCCATGTCGAACGCCTCAAATACACCGAGACCCGCTCCCCGGTCAACCGCTGGCCCTGGCAGTAAGCGGACTTCCTTCTCCGGGCGGCGCCGTCCCGCCCGGAGAAGTTTTCGCCGTTCGACAAATCCCCGTTCGGGGTGTATATTTCCGCCATGAGTTCCATCCTATACCGGTGCGGCCAATTCGGCCTGTCTTCGGAGTGCTGCGGCGACGTCGGCCCGCGCGCCGACGTCGTCCTCGACGAGGCGACGCATTACGACCGGGACTATCATCTGCTGCGCGTCACCGATCTCGGCAGCGGCCACGAGCGCACCGTCGGGATGTGGACCATATCGCCCCTGAAGCCGCATATCCTGGCCGATCATTCCCGGCGGAGGATTTATATCGGTCTCAACAAGGCGGTTTACATCTTCGATTTGAACGCCCGGGAATTGCCGTATGAAACGCTGCATCTGCCGTGGATTTTTATGGATTTCCATTTCCATCCTCCCGATCTCCTGGTGGTGTTCGATGAAATAGGAATTTCCGTTTATCAATGTTCCGCGGGACATGCGTGTCTATGGCAAAAAGGTTTTTCCGATATGATTCAAGATCACGAAATCGCGGACGAGATCATCCATATCGGGCTTTTTGAAGGGGAAAAGCAAAAAATATCCGTCTTCACCGGAGAAATCATTCCTTAGTTCCATGGTTGCAATTTTGCCAAAACGCGATATATTATCCGATTATGGAAAAGAGCAGCCCCAATCGTTTCGTCGAAGTTCTGGACACCACGCTGCGCGATGGTGAACAAACCCCGGGCGTGGCTTTCACGCCGGCGGAAAAGCTCCAGATCGCCCGTTTGTTGTCCGTCAAGCTCCACGTCGACCGCCTCGAAATCGGCTCGGCGCGGGTTTCCGAAGGAGAACGCAGCAGCGTGACCGGCATTTTCGAGTGGGCCGCCGGCAAGGGCTGCCTCGAGTG
>JAVBSD010000439.1:0-2843 GCA_031547325.1 Victivallaceae bacterium
CGCTTCGCGCGGCACCGGCATCTCGACCACCAAATCGGAAAGACGGCCGAGCCGCGAATCGCAACTGGCGGTGATCGACGCCAGCTCCATGCCGAGCCGTTTGGCCGGATTGAGCATCACGATCAGTTCATCGGTCTCGCCCGAATAAGAGAGCGCGATCAGCAAATCGCCCGACTGCATGACTCCGAGATCGCCGTGCAGCGCCTCGACCGGATGCAGAAACACCGCCGGAGAACCGACGCTGGACAACGTCGCGGCGATCTTCTGCCCGATGTAGCCGGATTTGCCGATGCCGGTCAGGACCAGCTTGCCGCCCCGGTCCAGCGTGGCGATGCATTTGTCGACCAGCGCAACGAAACCGCCGTTCAGGCCGTCCCGGACCGCGGCGATGCCCTCGATCTCGATGTCGAGAACTTCCCGCGCCCTGGCTATCGTATCGAACATAAGCCGCTCCAATCAGTTACAGCCGGCAGGACCGGATGTCGGTGGTGATGACGCCGCGCGCGCCGATATCGTGCAATTGGTCCATGATCGGATTGACCTCTTTGCGGCGGATCATCGCCTTGACCGCGACCCAGTCGGGAGCGGCCAGCGGCGCCACCGTCGGCGCTTCGATGCCCGGCGTGATCCGGCAGGCGGCCTCGAGCACCGACCGCGGAATATCGTATTCGATCATCGCGTAGGTGCGGGCGACCAGAATCCCCCTGAGCCGGCCGAGCAGCCGCTGGACATCGGGGTTTTCGGCGATGGCCGGATCGCGGGCGATCAGGATCGCCTCGGATTCCATCACCGCGTCGCCGACCACTTTGAGTCCGGCTTCGCGCAGCGTCGCGCCCGATTCGACCACGTCGGCGATGGCGTCGGCGACGCCGAGGCGGATCGAAATCTCGACCGCGCCGTCGAGGCGGACGATCGCCGCTTCGATGCCGCGCCGGGCCAGGTCGCGGCGCACCACCTCGGGATAGCTGGTGGCGATCCTCAAGCCATGAAAATCATCCGGCGTCAGCTCCGATTCCTTCGGCACCGCATAGCGGAAGGTCGAACGGCCGAGGTTGAGCGCCAGCAGCTCCGTCACCTCGCTGCCCGAATCCTGCGCCAGGTCGCGGCCGGTGACGCCGAGGTCGATCACCCCGCCGCCGACATAGATCGCGATGTCGCGCGGCCGCAGAAAAATAAAATCGATGCCGTTGGCGGCATCGCTGACGATCAATTCGCGGCCGCTGCGCCAGGTGCGATAGCCGGCCTCCTTGAACAGCGCCTCGGTTTCCTCGGAGAGCGCGCCTTTGTTGGGGATTGCCAATTGCATGGGATTACCAAACTCCGTTTGCGTTACAAATAGCGGTAGACGTCTTCCAACTCGAGGTCGTTGGCCAGCATCATCACCTGGAGGTGATAAAGCAGCTGTGAAATTTCCTCGGCGGTTTTTTCGCGGCCCTCGTATTCGGCGGCCATCCACACCTCGCCGGCTTCCTCGATCACCTTTTTGCCGATAAAATGCTTGCCTTTGGCCAGTTCGCGCACCGTTCCGGACTCGGGATCGCCTTTGGCGCGCTTGGCCTGCAACTCTGCGAATAATTCTTCAAATGTCTTCATACAGCTTCTACTTTGGTTGAGAGGATAATATACCGCCTTTTCGCCGCTTTGCCAAATAATTCTTGAAAACCGGAAAATTCCCGGCTATAGTAACCCATTGGAAAACATAATATGAGGAGTATTCTTATGTCCGGCATCGCAGCAACCATGACCGACCTGATCGGCAACACCCCGCTGGTCCGCATCAACCGCCTCAATTCCGGAGGCGGCGCCGAAGTCGTCGCCAAGGTCGAATATTTCAATCCCGGCGGCAGCGTCAAGGACCGCATCGGCCTGGCGATGATCGAGGACGCCGAAGCCAAAGGCATTCTCAAGTCCGGCGCGCTGATCATCGAACCGACCTCCGGCAACACCGGCATCGGCCTGGCGCTCGCCGCGGCGATCAAGGGCTACCGGCTGATCCTGACCATGCCGGACACCATGTCCGAGGAGCGGCGCAAGCTGCTCAAGGCTTACGGCGCCGAGCTGGTTTTGACCGAAGGTGCGCGCGGCATGCCCGGCGCCATCGCCAAAGCCGAAGAGCTCCGCGCCGCCAACCCCGGTTCGTGGGTGCCGCAGCAGTTTGAAAACCCGGCCAATCCGGCGGTCCACCGCGCCACCACCGCCTGTGAAATCTGGCGTGACGCCGACGGCATAGTCGACGCCTTCGTCGCCGGGGTCGGCACCGGCGGCACGGTTTCCGGGGTCGGCGCCGTGCTCAAGGAGCGCAATCCGAATGTCAAGGTCATCGCGGTCGAGCCCGACGCTTCGCCGGTGCTCTCGGGCGGCAAGCCCGGGCCGCACAAGCTTCAGGGCATCGGCGCGGGGTTCGTTCCGGCGACTTTCGACCGTGCGGTGGTCGACTGCATCGAAACCGTTTCCGCCGAGGAGGCCGGCGATATTGCCCGGCGCGCGGCGCGTGAAGAGGGGTTACTGATCGGGATTTCTTCGGGGGCGGCGTTGGCGGCGGCGTTGCGGTTGGCGCGGCGGCCGGAGTGGAGCGGCAAGCGGATTGTGGTGTTGCTGCCCGACTGCGGCGAACGTTACCTGTCGACCTGGCTCTTCGCCGAATAAAAAAAGAAAAATAACCAGGGCCGCCGCGCAGCAAGGCCACGGTCCAGGTTGGAAACCAAAGCGCTGTCCAGCCGCGGAGGCTGGTCGCCCATCTCAATGGGCGAAATAGTAAGGAAGCCCGTCCGGCGATGGTGGAGTACGAGGGGCGACGTCCCGAGTACGGAACATGGAGCCGGGCCGGACGCGCCACCGGAGCG
>JAVBSD010000086.1:0-14561 GCA_031547325.1 Victivallaceae bacterium
TGCAAGGAAGAAGAGTCGGGCGAATCGGCCCACTGATTCACAGCCGACAGCGGGCGTTTCCGGGGAACCGAAAACGCCCGTTTCGTTTTTTAGCGGCGGGTGCTTCGATTTTCGATTGCGGCGGTGCGGCTTCAGGTTATATTAAAGAGAAGAACGACAGTTGAAAGGATTTGGTATGCAGCTTCATGCGACGGTGGATTTTTACGATGAAATGATGACCGGAGTCTGGACTCCCGAGCTCCTGCTGGAATATTTTCAAATGATCCGCGCCTCCGGCGTCACCCGGGTGAGCTGGATCGATCAGAAGGATATCATGACCTGCGGCGGCATCGAGCAATGGAATGAATTCGCCATCGCCTCCATCGCCAACTTTCCGAAACCGTTCAACCGCGCCGTGGTCGAAACCGCTCATCGGGCCGGGCTGGAAATCTTCTGTATCATCAAGCCCTTTGACCTGGCGGTTCCGAGCGTCACCGGCGGCGCGGACGAGGAGTTCGACGGGCGGGTTCCGGCCGTCGGCCGGAGAATCAAATATATCGTGGATTTCGCCGCCGGCCACCAGGATGTCATGATGCGGCGGCGGCCGTCGGCGCCTTCGGGCGCGCCGGCGGTATTGGTTTTGCGCAGCCGCGAGGCGATGCCCCCGGGCAGCGTATTCCAGCTCTACCATTCCAGTGACAACTTCACTTATTGTCCGGTCGGCGCAGCGGTTGCGGCGGCGGAGGGGGCGTGCGAAGCGCGTTTCCCGCTGGCGGGCATTGAAACGGGATTCCTGGCGGTCGCGCTGGTCGCCGGCGATTGCGTCAATGCTCTCGGCGAACTGGCGGCGGTCGAGGACGCGGCCGGGCGGCGCTGCCCGATGACGTTGGGGAGCATCCCGCGTTTTTATCAGACTTTGGCGGACAACCACCTGGCGGTCCAGGTTTCCGAGGGGGGAGGGTTCACCCGCGAAGGATTTTTGTTCGACCACCAGCCGGGGGTGCCTTCGTCGATTTTTCCGGGCGAACGGGCGATGGCCCGGGAGTTCCGTTTTTCGGAGGCGGCCCAGCGGGTCCTCGGCGTGGCGCTCGAATGCAACCGCTGCGTCCCCGGCGCGCCGGAACCGGCGGAGCCGCGGGCGCGTCAGTTCTGGCTGGAATGGATCGCCGAAGAGCTGGGCTACGGCTTCGACGGCGTCGACGTCCGGATCAGCAATCACAATTCGCCATTGGAGTGGCCGCTCTACGGCTTCAATTTGCCGGTGGTGGAGGAATATCGCCGCCGCTACGGCGTCGATCCGGCGCATGAAGATTTCGACATGGAGAAGTGGCGGCGGCTGCGCGGCGAGTACTATACCGGCTTCCTGGCCGACGCTTCGCGGCTGGTGCGCGGCATGGGCAAGCGTTTCTCGGCGCACATTCCCGACATGGCCTTCACGCCGCCCTCGCAGTCGACGATGATGGAGATTCATTGGGATTACCGGAGCTGGCTCGAACGCAAGCTGGTCGACGAGGTGACCTTCAAGGTGATCCTGACCGACGGCTTCGACGCCGACGGCGCGGCGCTTGCCGCCCGCTGCCGCGAACTGGGGGTTCCGGTCAACTTCAGTCCTTTTTTGCACTGCGTCGACGCCTCGGTCCTGGACCGGGCGGCGGCGGCCGGGTGCGAGGCCTTCGTCCTCTACGAAACCGCGACGGTCTGGGTGTTGAACGACGGCCGGATCGCCGAAGTCGACCCGGCGCGTTACCGCCCGTTTTTCGATTGGTTCAAAAAACATTGACACTGGAAGGGGTTCGATGATGCAACTTCATGCGACGATTGATTTTTACGACGAAATCCTCACCGGCGTCTGGACGCCGGAGCTGCTGGCCGAATACTTCGGCATCATCCGCGACGCCGGCGTCACCCGGCTGAACTGGATCGATCAGAAGGAAATCATGACCCACGGCAGCATTCGCGCCTGGAACGATCTCGCCGCCGCCACCCTGTGCAAGTTTCCGCAGCCCTTTAATCGTACGGTGGTCGAGCTGGCTCACGCCGCGGGCCTGGAAATCTTCTGCCAGATCAAGCCCTTCGACCTGGCGGTGCCGAGCATCGGCGACGGCGCCGATTCGGCCCGGATCGGACGCATTCCGGTGGTCGGCGGGAAGCTCGATCATATCGTCGATTTTGCCGCCCGGCACCAGGATATGATGATGCGGCGGCGGCCTCCGGCGGCCTCCGGAGCTCCGGCGGTGTTGATCCTGCGCGGCCGCGAAGCGTTTCCCGCCGGAAGCGCCTTCCAGCTCTATCATTCCGGCGACAACTTCACCTACCGTCCGGTCGGCGAAGCGGTCGCGGCGGAGGAGGGGGCGCGGGAGGTGCGTTTCCCCTTGTCCGGCGTCGACACGGGGTTTCTGGCGGTCAAGCTGGCGGCCGGAGATGGCGTCAACCGCCTCGGCGACCTGGCGGCGGTCGAGGATGCGGCCGGGCGGCGTTGTCCGGTCACCTTGGGCATCGTGCCGCGTTTTTATCGGACCGAGGGTGAAAATCACCTGGCGGTTCAGATTTCCGAAGGGGGCGGTTTCGCCGTCGAAGGGTTCATGTACGACTATCTGTCCGGCGTGCCGTCGTCGATTTTTCCGGGCGAGTTCGCGCTCGACCGGGAATTCCGGTTTTCGGAGGCGGCCCAGCAGGTTCTCGGGGTGGCGCTCGACTACAACCGCTGTGTTCCCGGCGCGCCGGAGCCGGCGGAGCCTGAGGCGCGGCGGATATGGCTGGAATGGGTCGCCGAGGAGCTGGACTACGGCTTCGACGGCGTCGACATCCGGATCAGCAATCACAATTCGCCGTTGGACTGGCCGCTCTACGGCTTCAATTTGCCGGTGGTGGAGGAATACCGCCGGCGCTACGGCGTCGATCCTTTGCGCGAAGATTTCGACATGGAAAAGTGGCGGCGGCTGCGCGGGGAATACTACACCGGTTTCCTGGCCGAGGCGTCGCAGCTGGTGCGCGGCGCGGGCAGGCGTTTCGCCGCGCACATTCCCGACATGGCCTTCACGCCGCCCTCGCAATCGACGATGATGGAGATTCACTGGGATTACATGGGGTGGCTCGAACGCAGGCTGGTCGACGATGTGACCTTCAAGGTGATTCTGACCGACGGCTTCGACGCCGACGGCATGGCGCTTTTCGCCCGCTGCCGCGAACTGGGGATTCCGCTCGACTTCTGCCCCTTCCTGCATTGCGTCGACGCGTCGGTGCTGGACCGGGCGGCGGCGGCCGGCGGCGAGGCCTTCGTCCTCTACAAAACCGCCACGCTCTGGGGCCGCGACGGCGACCGGATCACCGAGGTCGACCCGGCGCGTTACCGTCCGATCCTCGAATGGTTCAAAGGGTGAGCGGCATATGAAAATCAAACTGGAGAGCCGGGCTTTCGTTTCGCGGCCGGGGGAAGAGCGGAGCTGCTGTTTTCCGGGCGTCTGCGCCACTGCCGGCGGGCGGATCATCGTCACCGCCCGCCTGGGGCCGAACAAAGGCGGCGTGACCGGGCAGCGTGTCGGGCTGGTGTATTCGGACGACGGCGGCGCCTCCTGGAGCGAGGTGCTTTATCCGTTCGCGCCGCCGCCGGTCGATGGCCGGCCGGGGCTTTTCCGGGCGGCGTTCCTGACCGAAATCGCGCCCGGCGAACTTCTGGCCGAAATCGGCTGGGTCGACCATTCCAACCCGGAGCTGCCGTTTTTCAACCCGGAGACCGAGGGGTTGCTCGACATGCGGATCTTCTTCAGCCGCTCCTTTGACGGGGGACTCACCTGGAGCAAGCCGGAACTGGTCGATACCGCGCCGTATCCGTCTCCGACGCCGCTCACCGGCGCGCCGCTCCTGACCGGCGAAGGCGAAGTCGTCTGCCAGTTCGAGCTCAACAAGCCGTATGATGAAACCGAAACCTGGCGGCACAGCTCGGTTTTGATGTTCTCCCGCGACGGCGGGCGGAGCTTTTACCGGCACACCGTCACCTCCAACGATCCGGAAAACCGTTTCTTCTACTGGGATCAGCGGCCGGGCGTGTTGCGGGACGGCTCCGTCGCCGATTATTTCTGGAGCTACGACAACCGGGAGGGGCGGTACATCAATATCCGGGGCCGTTTTTCCGGAGATCACGGGCGGACTTTTTCTCCGATCGCCGATCTCGGGTTTCCGGGGCAGCCGGCGAATCCGGTGCAGCTGCCGGACGGGCGGGTGGTGCTTTTCTACGTCGACCGGGAAGCGGCGCCGACGGTGAAATACCGGATCGGTTCCGCCGACGGCCGGAGTTTCGATCCGGCCAGCGAAACCGTGGTCGCCTCCGCCGCCGGCAGCCAGAACCAGGCCAAGGGCATCATGGCCGACGCCTGGAAGGAAATGACCGCCTTTTCGCTCGGCCTGCCGGCCGCCGCGACGGCCGCGGGCGGCGACGTCCTGCTGGTCTACTACCACGGCCCCGGCACCGACGAAACCTCGATCGAATTCGTCCGCTTCGGGCAATAACTTCAGGAGCGTCGTTTTCGCGTCGCCCTGGGTTTTTCGTGTCCGCAACCGATCCGGCGCAACAGTATAAAAAATAATTTTGTCAAGAACCGCACTTGAAAAATTCCCCGATCCATGGCATACTATTCGGAAACGAAAGGGAATCCTCATGACAGACGCCGGGATCGTTGAATTCGACCGTCAGATTCGGGCTCGGCTCGGGCGCGCCGCCGCCTATCCCGACTGGCGGCCGGAAGAGGCCGAAATGCTGGAGCCATCGGTGCGGGAAGCGGCGGTTGAAACGGCGGGACCCGGGCTGCGGTCGTATCTGGCGTCCATCGCGCTGGAGCACGGCATGAAATTGCCGGACCAATGGCTGTGGCGGGGGTATGGCGAGGCGGAAAGGAGTCCGTTTTTCCGGTCGCGCCATCTTCAGTGCCTGGCGTCGTCGGCCTCCGGTTCGCCGGAAAACGTCGCCGCGCTTCTGCGCTGGCTTCCCGAAAAAGAGGCGCCGGAGCGTGATGTGTTGATCGGGATGGCTTCCCGGTGGCGGGCGCGCGAATGCGTCGCGTTGCTGTCGCAGCTGGCGCGGGAGGATGACGAGGTGGCGATTCCGGCCTTGAATGCCCTGCGGCGGATCGACCCGGCGGGGGAGGGGACGCGGGAGCTGCTGCTCGGTTTTGCCTCCGACGCCGATTGGGCGCTGCGGGAAACCGCGTCGCGGGGGCTGGCGGCGCCGACGCGGGAATTGCCGCGGCCATTGGGCGTCACGGCGTTGAGCCGCGAGGAGCTGCGCCGGCTGGAGCGGGAGAGCGAAGTGCATGCCGCCCGCAAAATCATGGCCGGCATGCAGCAGATGGCGATGGCGGGCAAGGCCGATCCGGCGGTGTTGGCCGAATATTACGAATACCATCATCAGCGGCGGCGGCGTTACACGTTGCGGGAAAAACTTTTCGGCGGGTTTCGCCGTCCGATCGACCACGCCGCCGCCGAGTTGTCGTGGCGGTTCGCCGGGGAATTCCTCCAATCGCTGGCCGGAGTCACGGGCGGCCGGCTCCCGTCTTCGGCGGCGGCTTTCTGTGCGTCGTCGTTGTCTGGACTGGAGCCGGGAATGGCTGCCGGCTGGCGCATCGAGCTGGTTCCGGGAGAAAAGCGTTCGATTTATCTGACCGGCGATCAGCGTTTCGCCGCCGGGGAGCAGGGGTTTCGTTTTGATTTCGCGCGCGGGGAGGGGGAATTGTTTTTGTCTCTGACCTGCGATTCCTGGGACGACATTGCGGTTTCCTGCTGGTGCCGCGACCAGGCGGTGATTCTGGCGGTTCAGGCGGCGGCGCTGGAAGCCGACGACCGTGAAGAATCCGAAGCCGCCGCTTTCCGGCCGGACGGGAATGAGCATCCGGCATCATAAAATATGATATTTTGTCATTTTTCCTCAATTCGAGCTTGCATTTCGTCGAAATCATGGTAGATTAGGTGAGTCGCAAATGACAAGTCGGGGTGTGGCTCAGTCTGGCTAGAGCGCTGCGTTCGGGACGCAGAGGCCGGAGGTTCGAATCCTCTCACCCCGACCATCTTTTTTTGATTCTCCGCCGACCTGTCCTCTGGTCGGTTTTTTCGTTTTGGGGCTGTTCTCGACTTGACAAGTGAGGCGATTGATGGTATATAACGGTAAGGAGTTTATTGCGGACTTACACCACAAAAAAAGGATTCATTATGAAACTCATGCTGCTGTTGTCATTAAGTCTTTGCGTGTTATGCGGTTGTGCTAGCCGGGAGAAGCTGGAGGGCATTCCTTTGGGAAAATATGAGGCTGAAACCGGTGACGAGTATATGGAGGTGTTGCCTGGAAATAAAATTTTTTTCCATCTTAAAAATACCCCCGACAACGGCAAATATCTTGATAGAACCCATTCCTGCCGCCTTGAAAGGAGTGAGTTTAAACAAGGAGATTATATACGCCCCGAGGGGATTGTCTCAACGGATAGGATCCATGGGGTACTTCAATACGACTATGAATGGGCTGATGAGGCAATCATCGTTGAGAATCGTTTCCGTACCGAAAAGCGAGTATTCAGGCTGTCCCTTGATGCCGGGCAGCTTGATTGATTCAAAGATCGCAGTTCTGTACGGAATGAAGGCAGTTGCGGAATTTTCCCGACGGGCCGATGACGCCGAAGTCCACGCCCGCCGTACACGGCGGGCCGGAGGGAGTGCCGAATTGCCGCAGCAACGCCTCCGGCTGGGGACGGCATTCGCAAATCATTTCGTCGCCGAAGGCATAGGGGACGTCGCGGTTCGGCAGGGCGCGGATTTGAGCTTTCAGGGTTTCCCATTCCGCCCGTGAAAGCGCCAGTTCCAAATGTCCGCGCCCCCGCCCCCCCGCCATCATCGGGCTCATCCGGATCGACGACGGCCCGCTGAGGACCGCCGCCGAATACATGTCAAGGAATTCGTGCCGGTTGAGGCCGGTTGCGGTGAGATTGACCGACATCGGCCAATGCAATTCGGCGGCGCGGGCGATCCATTCCAGCGTGCGGCGGCAGCTGCGGCGCGTTCCGGTCTGCGCGCCATAGGCCGCCAGGCCGGGCAAGCTGGTTGCAAGCCGAATCCGCCGCGTTCGGCAATCGCTCAGGAACTCCTCGGTCAGACGGGAAGCGTTGGTGAACAATGACAGGACGCCATTCGGCAGCAGGTCGCGGGCAAAGGCGAGCAGTTCCCGCAGGTCCGGCCGCAGAAGCGCTTCGCCGCCGGTAAAAAGCAGCTGCTCTGCGCCCGCTTCGGCGCAGCGGCGGAGGATCTTCTTCCACGCCGCCGTCGCGAGATTCCGTTTGGCCAATTCCGGGAACTCGTGCCAGACACAATAGCAAAAGGGACAGCGGTAGTTGCACTTCGTGGTCAGTTCCAGAATCAGATGTTTCGGCAGCGGACGCATTAATCGGCCGGGGAGGCCGGGACCTTGATTTGCTGACCGACCTTCAAATGATTCGCCTGTCCCGGTAAAAAATCGTTCAGGCGAATCAGCGTATTCAGCGTCGTGTGGTGGTCGCGGGCGATCTGCAGCAGCGTGTCTCCCGATTTAACGGAGTAAATTTCCGTTTCCTGTTGCAACTCCGTCTGGTCGAGCGGCACCATGATTCCGACGGGCATGACGGGGACTCCGGGGGGAATTACGGGGACGGGGCATTCGTCTTCCGGCACGTTTTCCGGGGAAGGCTGGACGGCGTCCCCGGCCGGCGCAGCGGGGGAGTCGCCGCACCCGGTCAAAAGGAGGGGCGAGGCCAACAGTCCGGCCAACGGGATTCCCGCCGCCAGCAGTTTGCGGATGGCGGCCTGGCGTTGCCGATTTTGTTTGCCAAGTTTGATTTTCATATTCTCCGTCCTGTCGTGATCGGGGTTCGTCAACAATATAGTGGTCATGCCGTCGATTGCAATTGAAAAATATCGAAAAAAATGCGATTTTAAATTTGCAATCCAAAAAGCGAATGATAAATTAATATACAAGTCCATATCCCGATATTAAACATTGCAATTTTTGCCCAAAGAAAAGAGGAAAAATGAAAAAATTATTGGTTTCCCTATTGTTGACCATGATTTGCGCGACCACCTTTGCCGCCTATCAGTACACCATCAACAGCAATGGCATTTCCATTGGGGAAAATTTGAATCTGGTCGTGCAATTCACTCAGAATTCTTTCTTTAAGAATTATGACACCTTCGGTTACACCGTGACTTCCAGCACGGGTGAAACGAGGAGCGAAACTCTTAACACAAGCGATGTCAACGGCAAGAAGTTTGATCTGGGCAACTTTTCCGCCGGCGACACGATCGCGTTCACGGTCGGCAAAGGCAATGTGGTCAGCACCGGTTTCAGCATTGCCGAGTTCAACGGCAACAATCAGTATTACCTTTCCGCCTGGACGACCAATGGTTCCATCAACGATACCTTCCAGGTGAAATTCACCGGCACCGCGACCGGTGGCGGTGCGGCCTCCAACGGTGGTTCGGCCCCCAGCGGCCAGCCGCTTCCCGGAATCCTGGCCACTTTGCTGGTCGGCGGCGGGGTGATCGGCGTGATGCGCAAGAGGCGGAAAGCCGCCCAGGCCTGACGGCAGCCTCCCGGCGCCGCGCCAGACTCCGGTTCGTGACTTCGGTCATGAACCGGTTTTTTTTGTGGGGTCGTCGCGGAGAGCGCAAGATCGGGAAAGTTTTCGCAAGATTCGTCATTGGCATTTGCGGAAAGCGCGGCTATATTCTGAGGTAATCTCAGAAGCGCAAACCGGAGATGCTCACATGACGGAACTGGAATTTTTCGACGCCAATTGCCGGCTCGGAACTCCGATGAACGGCGACATGGTCTATGCCGCCGACATCGCGGCCCTGCTGGCGGAAATGGACCGGGTCGGGGTCGCCCGCGCCCTGGTCAGCGATGTCAACGCCGGACACGCGGGACCGGTCTTCTCCAACCCGACGCTGGCGGCAAAACTGAAAGACGACGCCTCGGGCCGCTTGTGCGGCGTTTGGCACATCCTGCCGGAATGCTGCCATGAACTTCCGGAAGGCGACGCATTTTTCGCCGCCATGCGTGAAAGCCGGATCCGGGCGGTCAAGATCATGCCGGCCGTTCACCGCTGGCCGGTGCGCCGCGCCGCGATCGGCAGGCAGTTCGACGCGCTGGCCGAGCGGCGGGTGCCGGTCATTCTCCATATCGGCGAAGTCGGCGGCTGGGACAAGGTCTACGACATCGTCGAACGTTTCCCGAACAACATCTACATCCTCAGCCACACCGAATTGTGGGGATGCGACCGCCATCTGCGCCCCTTGCTCGAAAGTTGCCCGGGCGTCCACATGGAAACCTGCGAATACTGGGTCGCCGACGGCCTGGCCGACCTGGTGGCGGCCTACGGCGCGGAGCGTTTTCTCTTCGGCAGCGGCTATCCGTTGTGGAACCACGGCCAGCAGATGCTGGCGATCCGCCACGCGGACATCTCCGACGACGCCAAACAACTGATTGCCGCCGGCAATCTCGAACGCCTGCTGAACGGGGTGCAATTATGAGCAAGGTCGTGCCATTCAACCACAGCCGCCTGGCGCGGGAATTCTGGCTCAACGGCCGGGCCGCCGACTGTCCGATCATCGACGTGCACGGCCACATGGGCGCGCACTACGCGATCTATTTCCCGATCGCCGAAGCCGAAAAGATGGTCGTCCATCTCGAACGCGCCAACGCCAAGCTGGTTTTTTCCCATCACTGGCCGCTGTTCACGCCCGGCGACTTCGGCAACCGCGAGACCTATGAGATCGTGCGGCGTTTCCCCGAACGCCTCCGCATGTACATCGGCATCAACCCGCATTTCCCGGAGGCGATCCGCCGCGACCTCGACCGCTTCGAGGAATGGCGTCCTTACGCGGTGGGACTGAAATTCCTCGCCGACTACCATTGCACGCCGGTCACGGATCCGAAGTTCGCGCCGGCCCTGGAATTCGCCGACGCCCACGCTTTGCCGGCATTGTTCCACACCTGGGGCGGCAGCGTCTGCGACGGCCCGAAGCCGATGCGCGAGATCATTGAGCGCTACCCCAACATGAAGTTCCTGCTCGGCCACTCCTACAGCGGCGAATGGGACGAGGCGATCCGGATCGTCCGCGACTACCCGGAACGGGTGTTCCTGGAGCTGACCAGCATCCCGGGCCGGGCGGGGACCGTCGAATACCTGGTTGCCGGGGCGGGGAGCGCCAATATTCTCCTCGGGACCGACCTGCCGTGGTTCGATGAATTCCAGGCGGTCGGCGGCATCCTCGGCACCACCCTGGGCGAGGACGACATCCGCAATATCCTCTACCGCAACGCGCAGAAGTTATTCCCCGGTTTCTGACCGGGGAGGGACTTTATTTTTTTGCGAAAATCGGTTTGATTTTCGTTTTGAATGCCGCTATCTTATCTACCACACGGTTTTTAGTGGGCGATCAAAAATGGAGGCGGTATGGCGTCGTTTTTTCTCACGTGTCCGCATTGCGGCAGCCGGCATCAGGCGGAAGAGGAGAATATTGGGGTCGTGACCCAGTGTCCCGACTGCGCCGGGGAGCTGATCATCAAACCGCCGCCGGCTCCGGCGACGCCGGCGGCCGCTCCGTCCGCCGACCGCCGGTATGTCTGGGGGCGTCTTTTCATCCGGCTCGCCTGGCTGTTGGCGGTGGGGCTGCTGTGCGTCGGGGTTTATTTCTGTGTCGTCGCGCTGATGGGGTATCTGAATGGAAGCGCCGCCCTCCGCGCCCGCGCCAACAAGGAAATCGGCAAATTGCAAGTGCAGCAGCGTGAGGTGGCGGCGCAATATGACTACATGATCAACCAACTGCGGGAGAAGCGTTCCGCCGACGGGTCCCGCACCGGCATCGCCATTCCGAACGACTTGCTCGGCCCCACGCTGACCGTCGGAGCGAAACTCGACTCGGTGGCCGCCGTCACCGCCGCGCTGGACGACCTGAAGCGGATCGACGTCAAAGTTGCTGCGATCAAAAAAATCTTTGTCGACACCAATACGGCATGGGTCGACCGGGTCCTGCGCAACCTGGGTTCCGGCGCTTCAACGCAGCGCGCGACCTCCGGCAATGACGACAATGTCACATTGAGCATCGCCAGCATCGATGCCGTGATGGTCGACTTCTACGAAAAAGAGCAGAATGCCCAATCGCAGTGGGAGAAGGCGTTGCAGAAGCTCAACGAGCTGAAAAACTCCCCGGCGGCTGCCGGCGACGCCAGACTGCGCGATGATTTGAACGGCGCAGGCGAACAACTCAAATTCATCGAGGAAAACCTCTTCTCGGTCGTGTCGCGGTTCGCCATCGGCGGCGGCAGCGGCAACTTCGATACGGGGGCGGCGCGCGAGGCGCCCGTGACGGCGGCGAGGCGGGACGACGACCGGGGGCAGATGGTCCAGCGGCTCAAAGCGTACCGGGACGGCGTCGAATCGCTGGCGCACAACTGGATGATCGACAAATTGGTCAAGGATCTGCGGGAGGGCCTGAATAGGCAACTGGGAGAGGAAATATCATTGGCCAAGGATTTGAAAATCTTGCGCGCCGCGATGCTCAACGCGATTCTGGAAATCGCGCTGAAGTCTCTGGCCGCCGCCTTTCTGGTGATGGTTTTTGCCGATTATCTGCGGGCCCACTTCGATATGGCCGAAAGGAGGCCGTGATGTTCCGGTGGGGGTGCGGCGTATTGCTTCTGGCGCTGGCGGCCGGCTGCGGCAAGGCGCCGACGCCGGAGAGCATCGACGCGGATTCCGGACGCCTGATGAATGAATACGTCGCCGGCAGGGCGGGCGAACTGGCGCGCCAGAATGAGACGCACAATGCCTACATGCTCGCCGCCGATACGGTGATAGTCTTGTCCCGGGGACGCGTCGACAGCCAGCCGAAAATCGCCGAAGTCGACGCGCCGTGCACCTTCGTCAAAGTGATGCGCAGTTACGACGCGCTGAGCCAGAAATACACGACCGGAGAGTTTCGCCGGAGTGAGATCGTTCCCGACGCGGATTCCGGGCATCCTTACCGGTGCAGCGTCTCCTTTGCGGTGGAGATCGAAGATACGGTATGGGAAAATGTTCCGGGCTATATCCTGGTCACGGTCACGCCGGAGCAATGGTCGAAGCGCGAACATGGCGCGGATCAGTTTCTCAAAGAAGCGATCGCCCTCTTGCCCGAGGTGAAATATGACTACCGGCGCGTTATGGCGGTCGAGGGAAAGCGCTCCACCCGCCGTAATACGGTCAATCTGCAGATCGGCTGGAGTCCGGAACGCAAGCGGTGGGAAAATCTTGCCGAAGGCGCGTCCGGAGGGCCGGCGCCGGCGTCGGCCGCCTGGCTGAGCGACGATTACAATCATGCCGGCGCGATCGATCATATGCAGCGGCGCGGGGCGCAGCAGCGTGATGAGGAGTTCATGACCCGGGACGCGGGCATAGTCGACGGACTGATTGCCGAAGGATATCGGTATGTCGACGGGCAATGGGTTGACGGCGAAGCTTTGGACCAGACGCAGCAGCTGCGCGCCGCATGCCGCGAGGCGGAGGGGAAGAATTCTTTTCCGGCCCTGGAGCGGCTGGTCGGGGCGATTGCCGCGTCGCCGCGGGCCGCCGGGCTGACGGCGGCGCAGCGGCAGGCCGGGGTCGCGCTCGAAACCCTCTCCGGGGCGCTGCTGCACGGCAAGCGGCTGGAGGAGTTGCAACGGCTGAACGGCTTGCTCAACGATGACGCCGACTGGCGTTTTTTTGCCGAAATCTGCGACCTGTCCCGGCTGCCGGACGCAATCGCGGAGCTGGCCAAGGCTGAAGCCGAGGCGGCGGTCCTGGCGGAAGAGCAGAAGCGGACCCGGCGCGCCGACTATATCGCCAGCCGGCTTGCCGAGCTGAATGCTCTCGGCGGCGCGATGGCGGAATGCACGAAGCTGCCGGTGACTTCGACCGCATTGACCCGGGTCCTGGAACGGTCGCCGCGGACGCTGAAGGAGTTGAGCAATGCCGTCGGCCGCTTTGTTTTTTTGGGCGCGCTGCTGAATCGCGACTGGGAGCTGGCGGCCGCCGCGGGGCGCGATATTGACGACTTCCGGAATTTTTCGGCCGGTTTTTTACGGGAATGCGACGACTGCCGCGGCAGCGGCAAAAAAGTGTGTTCGACTTGCCGTGGAACCGGCAAGTGCCGGACCTGCTCCGGCACCGGGACCTTCACCACCCGCGACAAAAACTGGGGGACGGTCGTTCACCAGTGTCCGAAGTACTGTGCGGATTGCGAACAGCGCAGCACCTGTTTCGCCTGCTCCGGCACCGGGCGCTTCGTGCTCCGGCCCGAGACGGAACGGGCGATGGGCGACGCTTACGGGGAAATCATTGCGCTCGGCAGTGAGCTGCTGCATACTTTTAACCGGGCCGCCGATGACGATTCGGTGAAACTGCCGTAACGGATCGGAGTGAATGATGGAAATGGATGAGATGTGGGGCGAAAACGGCGTGGCCGCGGCCGGCCGTTCGCTGGAGGAAAAGGCGCGCTGGTTCCGGGAGTCCAGGTATGCGATGTTCGTACACTGGGGTCCCTATTCCCTGGCGGCGAACCGCTGGAAGGGCCGGCAGTACCACGGCATCAGCGAATGGCTGATGGCGTGCCGGGAAATTCCGGCGGCAGAATATGAGAAGCTGGCCCGCGGTTTCAACCCGGCCGGCTTCGACGCCGAGGCCTGGGTGGCGTTGGTCAAACGCGCCGGCATGCGGTACATCGTGGTGACCGCCAAGCACCACGACGGCTTCGCCATGTTCAAGTCGGCGCACCCGTATAACATCGTCGATTTCACGCCGTTCGGGCGCGATCCGCTGGCCGAGCTGGCCGCCGCCTGCCGCCGGGCCGGATTGGGATTCGGCGTGTATTATTCGCAGTTCCAGGACTGGCACGAGGTCAATCACTGGGACCCGGCGCTGGCCGGCGCTTCTTTTGAGGACTATTTCGAAAACAAGTGCCTGGTCCAGGTGCGCGAACTGCTGACCAACTACGGTCCGCTGGCGATGATCTGGTTCGACACGCCGGGCGCCATGACCCGGGAGCAGTCGCAGCGCATCGTCGACCTGATGCGGGAGCTCCAGCCGGGGGCGTTGATCAACAGCCGCATCGGCAACGGCGTCGGCGAATATTCCAGCTTCGGCGACCAGGAAATTCCGGTGCTCCGGCAGGAGGGGCTGTGGGAGTCGATCGACACCACCAACGATTCCTGGGGGTATGCCGGCGTCGATTCGAACTGGCTGGCCTCGGATGAAATCCTCCGGCGGCTGATCACCGTTGTCGCCCGCGGCGGCAACTACATGCTCAACGTCGGCCCGGACGGACAGGGCAGGATCCCGCCGGTGGCGGCGGCTTCGCTGGAACGCGCCGGCGAATGGATCGCCCGCCACGCCGAATGCATCTACGGGGCGGAGCCTTCGCCGTGGGAGTGCCGCCAAAGCTGGGGCGATTGCACCGTTCGCGGCAACCGGATGAATTTGTTTCTCTACGACTGGCGGCCGGGCGGGACGGTCACTCTGGTCGGGTTGAAGAGTGCGCCCACCGGCGTCACG
>JAVBSD010000429.1:0-7824 GCA_031547325.1 Victivallaceae bacterium
AATCACCACCCAACCCGCCGCCACCGCCTGGGCGGTCAATGCCTCAGTCATCCGCCGGCCATAAGCCGACATCCGCCGCGACCCCACAATCGCCACCGTCCGATGAGCAAACTCCGGCAGCCGTCCGCGCACGTAAAGACACAACGGCGGATCGTGAATCTCGTTGAGCATCGGCGGAAACTCCGGCTCCTCCGGCGTGACAATGACCACCCCGCCGGCCTCGACCGCAGCCAACTCGGCATCCAGACTGACCCGGTTGCGCCAGTCGGCGACCGTATTCGCCAACTGGTCGCCAAAACCACGCAGCCGCGACAATACCTCGTAGGGAGTTTCCAACGCCGCGACAGCACTGCCGCAAGCCTCGACCAAAGCCCGAAAACGCGCATGACCAATGCCCGGAAGCATGTTGAGGATGATGCGGGCCTCGCGTTCCGTCATGCCCGGCAACTTTCGATTGCAGCTCGAACCCCGGACGGATCACAGCCGCGATGAATTTCAGCCCGCCCGAAACCGACCGGCAAAATCATGGTCAGAGCGCCGCCGGTATTTTTTTTGTCGCGAACCATCGCCTCCAAAATGGCGTCGGCGCCGTATTCCGCCGGAACCGTCACCGGCAGCCCGAGATCGACCAGCAATTGCCGCAACCGCCCCGCCTGAACCGGATCGAACCCGCCGGCATCCAACGCCACCCGGGCGGCCACGACCATGCCGATGGCCACCGCCTGCCCATGGCCCAGCGTATACCCCGAAAGCTTTTCCAACGCGTGACCGACCGAATGCCCGTAGTTGAGCAGCATCCGCGGCCCCTCCTCACGCTCGTCGGATTTGACGATGGCAAGCTTGAACTCGCACGAACGGCGGACGATTTCACGGTAGAACCCGGGCTTGCCCGCCAGCAGCGCCTCGCGGTTGCTCTCCAGGAGATCGAAAAATGCACCGTCCGAAATCACGCCGTACTTGACCACTTCGGCCAGCCCGCCGGCCAGCTCCCGCGGCGGCAGAGTCCCCAGAAACTCGACGTCGATCACCACCAGCCGAGGCTGGTGAAAGGTCCCGATCAAATTCTTGCCCTCGGGAAGGTCCACCGCGGTTTGGCCGCCGACCGACGAATCGACCATCGCCAGCAGCGTGGTCGGCACGTTGACGAAGGCAATGCCGCGCATGTAAATCGAAGCGGCAAATCCGGTCAGGTCGCCGGTCACTCCCCCGCCGATCGCCACCATCGCGCTCGAACGGTCCAGCCTGACCTGCGCGGCATAACGGCACAGGTCGATCACCGTCGCCGGAGTCTTCGAGGCTTCGCCCGCCGGCAGCACGTATTCGGAAAAATTGGCGTTGAGGCCGGCGAACAACCCGCCGACCCGTTCGCCATGACACTCCTGAACCGACGAATCGGTCACGGTCAGATAACGGCGGGAGCCGAGAACCCCGGAAATCTCCGCCGCCGCCAGAGCCAGCGGCATAAAGACAATCCGGGTGGTCGCGCCTCCGAACGCCGCAGTCAGCGCGGCATGATCCATGGCCGGCTTATTCGGCGGCGGTGGCCGCCGGCGCACAACACGCCGACGCTTCGCAGTCGGAGGCCGACGCACAGCCGCACGCGCCGCACTGGCACGACGCCATGCCGCAGCCGGGAGCCGCCTTGCCGGAAGACCAGCCGACCAGCGGCATGATCGGCCAGTAGCCGTCGTCGTTGAAGTTCAGGAAACCGATCTGCAGCGTCCAGCCGCAGGAGGCTTCCTTGACCGAATTGAGAAATCCAAGCTGCAGCCCGGAAACCCGTTCGCCCAAATTCACCAGCCCCGTCTGGAAGCCGGCCGCCTTGTTGTCGGCCTCGTTGACCAGCCCGATCTGACCGCCGGTCGAAGGCGCGGTGCCTTCGAGGTTCCAGCCGGAACCGTTGTAGAGCCCGAACTGGGCGCCTTTGAAGGTTCCGGCGGCGTTGATCACCCCGATTTCGACTCCGCGCAGCAACCCGGCATGGTTGACCAACCCGAGGTCGAGCCCGCTCACTTCGGGATTGGAAAGCCAGCCGATGCCGAGACGCAGACCGCGCACCGCGTGGTCGCGGGCCCACGGAATCTGGACCGGCGTGAAAATACCGATTTCCACCGGCGTCGTACCCCGGATCTTCAAGGGAGGCGCCGGCATCGGCGCCGGAGTCGGAACCCGGTCGCTCGCCTGCATCGGCACTTCCAGGTTCGGGCAGGTCCCGTCGGCTTCCGCCGCCGCTTCGCCGCAAATCATTACCGCCGCGGCCAGGACCGCCGCCAGTTTCAAGCCCCGTTTCAACACCCTACACCTCCGTCATTGGTTACTGCCTCATGGACGTAAAAAAACATGTAACGCTCTAATGTAAATCCGCTTTCGCCGCATGTCAAGACACGCCGTCCGAAAATATCACTCAAAGATCGCCATCAACGCATCCGCGAAAATCGCCATCCCCCGCCGGTCCGGATGATTGATGCAGTTGGTCATCAAAGTATTGTACGGAATCCCCTGGCGCCACACCCGCCCGTAGCGCCTGGCGGCGTCGGCCAGCGCCACATCGTTCGCGGCGGCGAACTTCCTGATGTAGTGCACGTAGGGACGCGGGTCCTCCTCGATCCCCGGCCCGTTCTGGGTGGTGAGCCCCATCCAGTCCGGACGGACGTAATGCGGCGTCAAAATGATCCACTCGTAACCGCGGGCGCGGAAGTCGGCGAGCACCTTGGGGAAATTGTGTTCCCACGCCTCCGGCGGCAAACCGGCGTCGTTGACGAATTCGCTGATGACCAGATCCGGCCGGACCGCGAGCACGGTTTCCTCGTAATTGTACGGACTCCCGGAGGGTTCGTCGAGAAAATTCGAAATGGTCCGCCCCCCCCAGCCGTTGGTGACCAGCTCGATCTCGGCGGCGGGATAGGCCGCCCGCAAACGACCGACGAACTGCTCCTGCCAGCGCTCCTCCCGGTCATCGAGGTAGCTTCCCTCGGTCACGCTGTCGCCCCAGGCGAGAATGCGCAGCTTGCCGCCCGAAGTCAATTTGCTCATCGTCGCCGGCAGAAAACGGCGCATTCCGGCGGCGCATTCCGCGGGATAGGCGGTCTCGGTGACCGGATAGATGTTTTCCGGAGCGAGGCTTCGGGTGATGGAATCGACCTAGAGGTTGGCGCGGCGGGTTTCGCCGGGACACAGCTCCGGCGGCAGCGGACACCACGACGCCGGTTCGCCGACGACATAGCGCCAGCTCCCGTCGCCGCCCTCGGCCAGAGAATCGAGGCGCATCGGAATATAACGGTAACGAACCGTCACCGGCGTCTCTTCCCCGACCCGGCCGCCTTCGACCCGCCCGATGGTTCCCCATTTATCGTTGAACTGGTAGTCTTTGCCGCGCTCCAGCGCCGTCCCGTCGCTCAGCGCGGCGGCGACCGAAGCCGGATCGAGCGCGTCGGCCAGCGAACAGCCGACCGCCCAAACGCCCTTCAGCGGCACTCCGTCGTTCCAGCCGCCGGCGTTCTGAAAAAGCGGCAGCCGGTCGTGTCGTTCGCCGGTCACTTCGATCGTCGCCGGCGGCGGCACCTGAAACACCACCCCGTCGACCGCCACCTGCCACGGCCCCTTGATTTCGAATTCTTTCGCTTTCATCGTATCTTCTCCCTTGGCCGCCGGCAGCGCCAGAATCAGCGCCGCCGCGACGGATGCCATTTTGTTTTTGCCGATCCGCATGGTTACTCCGGATTCCCGGAGGCCGCGAGATCGTTGAAGTATTCCCTCGCCCGGCCCAGCTCGGCCAACTGATCGGAACCGACCTTGGCCGCCTCCGCCATCGCCACCGCCTCCCGCTGCAATTTCAGCGCGCCGGCGAGATCGCAGCGCTTATAAGCCAGCAGCGCCAAAGCCGCCCGTTCGCGCCATTCCGGCGCGGCGACGGTGCCGAGCAGCTTTTCCGCCGCGTCCAGCGCCGCCGTGGAAAATTCGTAGTTGTTGATGATTTCCCAGGCCATGTTGATGGTTTCCAGGCGGTTGCTATCCACGGCCGGATAACGGCCGAGCAGCTTCAACGCCTCGGCGCGATAGCCCGGATTGCGCGCGCCGTATCCCACCGCCAGCCAGTACCACAACGCCTCGTCCGGCGTCGCGGCGCAACGGCCGCCCAGGAATTTCCAGCCTCCGTCCAGGTCGCCGGTGCTCTCGTGGAGAAACAGCCTCGCCTGCGCCGCCGTGATGTTCCCCGGCTCAAGCGCCAGCATCCGGTCGGTGAGGTTGCGGATTTCATTCGGCGCGCCGCCGCGCATGGCCGCCGCCAGCTGCGAATAGTAGGGCAGCAGGTCGATGCGCTTGTCCATGTCGTAGCTGCCGTCGTAAATCCGCGCCAGCGCCCCCGGCGCCTCCGAGGTGTCGCCGGCCCACAACAGCCGGCTCCGCCCGTCGACGATCACGCAAACCGGCAGGATCAGGTCGCCCGGAATCACCCGCTGCGCCGTCATGTTGTTCGGGTCGTAGGCCACCGCGTAGAGGAGCTTCGGGGCCGCCGCGATGTAACGCTCCAGCTTGGCCCGGGGTTCCCCCGACGCGGCGATCACCGTCAGATTGGCGCCGCGGTATTGCTCCGTCAGCGCGTTGAGAATTTCACCCTGCTCCGGGCCGCTCGGCCAGGAGGTGCCGAAAAAATCGACCAGGACCAGCCTGCCCGGCGCCGCCGGGTCCTTGCTTTCCAGGTCGAAACCGAAATTCTCCGGCTCATTCGCCAGATAGGTGAACTTCAGCTCCCGGATCCGTTCGCCCAGCTCCGCCGCCGGCAGCGCCGAAGCGCAGAACATTCCCAGAATGATCAGGATCGATAGATTGCGCATATTTTCCTCCTCCGGACCGCCGCCCCGCCAGGCTTCAGCCGATACGCAGGACGCCGCCGCGGTCCGCGCTCGTCGCGAAAGCCGTGTACCGCGCCAGATATCCCGTCTTGTACCGCGGCTCCGGCGTCGTCCAGCGCTTGCGGCGCTCCTCCAGCACCGCCGGCTCCACCAGCAATTCGACGCTCCGTTTCGGAATGTCGATCCGAATCTGGTCGCCCGGCTCCACCAGCGCGATCAGCCCGCCCGCCGCCGCCTCCGGACTGACATGCCCGATGCACGCGCCCCGGGTCCCGCCGGAAAACCGCCCGTCGGTAATCAGCGCCACGCTTTCGCCCAGGCCGCGTCCCATGATGTAACTGGTCGGCGCCAGCATTTCCTGCATTCCCGGCCCGCCCTTGGGGCCCTCGTAACGGACCACCACCACGTCGCCGGCCTTGACCTTGCCGGCGAGAATGCCTTCGCACGCATCCTCCTGGCCTTCGAAAATCACCGCCGGCCCCTGATGGACCAGCATCGACGGCGCCACCCCGGCGGTCTTGACCACGCAGCCGTTCTCCGCCAGGTTGCCGAAAAGAATCGCCAGCCCGCCGTCCTTGCTGTAAGCATCCTCCAGCGTGTGGATCACCCGCCCGTCCGGCGCCGGACTGCCGGCGAAAGCTTCGCCCAGCGTCTTGCCGGAAACCGTCGGCGCGTTCCGGTCGATCAGCCCCGGAATCCGGTCGATTTCCTTGATGATGGACATGATGCCGCCGACCTGGTCGGCTTCCTCGATGTGGATCTGCTTGGACGGCGCCAATTTGCAGATATTCGGCGTCCGCCGGCTGACCGCGTCGATCTGGGTGAGGTCGAGGTCGACATCCGCCTCGTTGGCCACTGCCAGCGTGTGCAAAATGGTGTTGGAGCTGCCGCCCATCGCCACATCCAGCGCCAGGGCGTTCAAGAACGCCGCCGGCGTCGCCAGGTCGCGGGCGCGCAACGCCCGCGGGTCCCGCGCCATTGCGACGATCCGTTGCGCCGAACGCTTCCAGAATTCGACCCGCCGCGGATCGTCGGCCAGGATCGTCCCGTTGCCCGGCAGCGCGATGCCCAGCGCTTCGCACAGACAGTTCATGCTGTTGGCGGTGAACATCCCGGAGCACGAACCGGCGCCGGGACAGGCGCAGCATTCCAGCGCGGCCAGCCCGGCTTCATCGAGCGCCCCCGTCGCCACCTGCGCCACCCCCTCGAAAACCGAAATCAGGTCCACCGCCTTGCCCTCGGCCGTATGCCCCGCCGCCATCGGGCCGCCGGAGGCGAAAATGGTCGGGATATTGAGGCGCATCGCCGCCATCAGCATTCCCGGCACCACCTTGTCGCAGTTGGGAATGCAGATCATCGCGTCAAAGGGGTGCGCGCGTCCCATCGTCTCGACCGAGTCGGCGACGATTTCGCGGCTCGGCAGCGAAAACTTCATCCCTTCATGGCCCATGGCGATTCCGTCGCAGACCGCGATGGTGTTGAATTCATAAGGCACCCCGCCGGCTTCGCGAATCGCCGCGCAGACGATTTCGCCGACCCGGTTGAGGTGGCAATGCCCCGGGGGAATGTTGGTATAGGAGTTGCAGACGCCGATGAACGGCTTGCCCATGTCTTCGGTAGTGAGACCGGTCGCCCGCATCAGACTGCGGTGCGGGGCGCGTTCCGGGCCTTTTTTCATGATATCGCTGCGCATGGAATTCTTTCCTTTCGTTTTCAGATCACAGTTTGGCCGCGCCGGCGCCGTCGCCGATGGCGCACAGGATGGTTTCGGAGAGGGTGCCGTATTTGACCGCGAATGCCTCCGCGAGCCGTTCCCGGTAGGTTTCGGCGTCGGCGTCGCGCACCAGATGGATGGTGATGCCGCCGAAGCCGCCGCCGGAAAGCCGCGCTCCCAGGCAGCCCGGAATCGAATGCGCCAGCTCCACCAGATAATCGAGCTCCGCCGTCGAATTCTCGAAGTTCGCCACCGAACTCTCGTGCGATTCGAACAACAACCGCCCGAAAGCCTCCACATCGCCCCCCTCCAGCGCCTTTACCCCGCGCCACACCCGGTCGCATTCGCCGACCACGTGCTTCGCGCGCAGATATTCGAGGCGGGACAGATCGCCCTTGCCCGCCTCCAGCATCTCCGGCGTCACATCGCGGAGAGTCTTCACTTCGGAATAGCGTTTCGCCAGCTTGGCGGCGGCGGCTTCACAATCGCGGCGCCGGGCATTGTATTCGGAATCGACCAGGTTGTGCTTGACCATCGAGTTGGCCACCACCAGCCGGAATCCGGGCGGCAGCGCCACCGTCCGCAATACCTCGACGCTGCGGAAATCGGAGAGAATCAGCGCATCCTTGCGTCCGAAAATCGAACTGAACTGGTCGAGCAATCCGGTGTGGAGCCCCAGGTAACGGTTTTCCACCCCCTGCCCGATCCGGGCCCACTCGGCGCCGGACAGCTCGATGCCGAAGGCGGCCTTGAAGGCGAATCCCGCCGCAATCTCCAACGCCGCCGAACTCGACATCCCCGCCGACAACGGCACCGTGCTCCGGATCGCGCCGTCAAAGGCCCCGACCGCGATCCCGCGTTCGCCGAGCCCGACGATCATCCCCTTGACATAATTGCTCCAATCGCGCGGTTTGGCTTCGGCAATCGCGTCGAGATGAAAACTTTTGGTGCTGCCGTCGCGAAAATCGACCAGCCGGCATTCCCGGCCGGCGGCCGGGCGCAACGCAAATTCAGTACGCTGCTCCACCGCGCAGCTCAATACCACGCCTTCGTTGTAGTCGGTGTGATTTCCCAGAACTTCAAGCCGTCCCGGCGCATGGGCCGCCACCGCCGGCGCGACGCCGTAGTGGCGGGAAAATTCTTCGATTATGTCGCTCATCGCCTCTCCTTAGCGTTGCTTACAGAAAAAACGCCCCCGGAACCCGGTCGTCACCGCGCTGGTCGGCTGGGACCAGTACGACTTGCAGACCGCGGAGA
>JAVBSD010000241.1:0-3263 GCA_031547325.1 Victivallaceae bacterium
GCGACCAGCCTACGCGGCTGGACCGCGCCAGGTTGTCCAACCTGGACCCTGGCCTTGCTTCGCGGCGGCCGACTATTTTTTTATTTTTTTTTATTTTTGAGGGAAAGGGGAAGTTCAGCCCAGCAGGCTCGTGCCGATTCCCAGCGCCGTCCCCGCCTGATAAACCGCCAGCGTCACCAGATAAGCCAACACAGTCAGCCCCGCCAGCTGCAGCAAAGTCAGCTTCCAGGAATTGGTTTCCCGCCTCACCACCGCCACCGTGGCGATGCACGGCATCGAGATCAGACAGAACAGCATGATCGCAAACCCGGTCAACGGCGTATAATGACGCCGCAACTGATCCCGCAACGGCGTCGATTCCTCGTCGGCGTCGCCGATACTGTAGAGAATGCCCATCTGAGCCACGAACAGCTCCTTGGCCGGCAAAGCACTGACCACCGACGCCGAAATCTTCCAGTCGAAGCCGAGCGGCTGGAAGATGAAGGCCAGCCCCTTGCCGATGCGCCCGGTCACCGAATATTCGAGCAGCTCCGCCTCCTGCGCCGCATGGATGTTGGCAATCAGCTGGGCGCTCTCCTCCTCCGGCTCTCCCGCCGCCTCGACCGCCGCGATTTCGGCGTCGTAGTCGACCGAAAACACACTCTTGACCGGGAAGGTGTTGAGGCAATACAAAATCACCGACGCCGCCAGAATCAGCGTCCCGGCTTTTTTGAGGTAGGCCCGCGAGCGCTCCCACATATGCAGCAGCAGCGCGCGGAAGGTCGGCATGCGGTACGGCGGCAGCTCCATCACGAACAAATCGTCGTCGCCCCGGAAAATCGTCGATTTGAGGACCCGCGCGCAAATCAGCGCCAGCACGATCCCCACCAGGTAGATGCTCCACATGATCACCGGCTGGATGTGGCCGGAGAAGAACGCCGGAATCAGCAGCGCGTAAATCGGCAGCCTGGCGCTACAGCTCATCAGCGGCAGCACCATGATCGTGGTCAGCCGGTCGCGTTCGGATTCGATGGTCCGGGTCGCCATCACCGCCGGAACGGAACAGCCGAAGCCGAGCAGCATCGGGATGAAGCTCTTGCCGTGCAAGCCGATCTTGTGCATGAAGCCGTCCATGATGAAAGCCGCCCGCGCCATGTAGCCGGTCCCCTCCAGAAAAGCGATCGCCAGAAACAGCAGCAGGATGTTGGGCAGAAAGGTCAACACCGAGCCGACGCCGCCGATCGCCCCGTCGATCACCAGTCCGCGGAGCAGATCGGCCTGCCCCTCCGGCCACAGATTTTTCAACCCGTCCTGGAACCGTTCGAGAAACGCCTCGATCCACCTCACCATCGGATCGGCCAACTCGAAGGTGAAAGTGAAGACCAGAAACATCGCCAGCAGAAAAATCGGAATCCCCAGCCAGCGGTGAGTCACCACCTTGTCGATGCGGTCGGAGAGCTGGCGCCGCCGCTGCGGCGTCATCCTGACCGCTTCCTTGCAGGCGCCGGCAATCACCCCGTAGCGCCGATCGGCCATGAAGGTGTCGGCCGGCATCCCCTGTTCGAGATTCATCGTCCGCCGCAGCCGCTCCGCCTCCGGCAGCAGCGCCGCCAGCTCCGGCACGGCAGTCGTCTCCCGGTCGTTCTCCATGAGCTTGATCGCATACCAGCGCGCCGGCGCCCTCGCCGGCAGCTTCAAGGGCGCGATCGCATTGGCCAGCTCGCCGATCGCCTTCTCCGCGTCGTCGCCGTAGAGAAAGTGTTTCGCCGGAGCGGCTTCGCCGCCGAACAGCTGCCGGTTGATGGTTTCGCGCAGCAGGTCGATCCCGCGCCCACGCGACGCCACCGTCGGCACCACCGGCGCGCCGAAAAACCGCCCGAACATCTCCAGATCGATCTGCATGCCGTTGTCCTCGGCCTCGTCGATCATGTTGAACACCAGGATCATCGGCAGCTCCAACTCGGCCAGCTGCGTCGACAGGTACAAATTGCGGTTGAGGTTCCCGGCGTCGACCACGTTCAGCACCAGATCGATTTCGCTCAGGATCAGCTCGCGCACCGCGATGCGTTCTTCGGGCGAAGCCGAACTCAAGCTGTAGGTTCCCGGCAGGTCGACCACCTCGATGCGGTGCCCGCCGAGCCGCATCGAGCCGATCTTGCGCTCGACGGTGACGCCGGAGTAATTGCCGACGTGCTGCCGCGCCCCGGTCAATTCGTTGAAAACCGTACTTTTGCCGGAATTCGGATTGCCGGCCAGTGCGATCCGGTAGATTTTTTCCATTGCTTCGCTCGTATGTTAATTAGTTTCTTCTAAATTAAAAATCGAAATATTTTCCGGTCCGGTCGCGGAACGCGGGGAGGTCAGCCGGTCAGGCGCACGCGGATGTGGGCGGCGTCGCGCCTGCGGATCGACAGGCTGCTGCCCATCAGCTTGATCCGGAGCAAGCCGCCCAGCGGGGCGCGGCCTTCCATCTCCAGCAGGGCGCCCGGCACGATGCCGAGGTCGGCGAAACGCTTGACGCCGCGCAGGGTCTCTCCGACCCGCAGCACCACCGCCTGTTCCCCGTCCCGGAGTTCGTCGAGCGGCAGCATCCGGCCGGCGGCCTCGGTGCAGATGGTCGGCATGGTATTGTCGAGATATTCGCGCAGCCCGGCCGCGTCCTCGCGTTCGCCGATCGCACAGGCCAGCGCCACCAGCCGCGAAATCACCCGTTCGTCGACCAAATGTTCGACCCGGCAGGCGACGGCGTCGGCGTCGGCCGCGTCGAGCTTCAGAACCCCCTGGAAGAAGTTGCGCAGCGCGGTATGCCGGTTGCGGATCACCGCCGCGGTTTCCGCCCCGGAGGCGGTCAGCACCACCGGCGCATGCGATTCGTAGTTGATCAGCCCGCGCCCCGCCAGGGATTGCAGCGCGCTGGTCACCGAAGGCATCTTGACCTTGAGCCGATCCGCGATGTCCTTGGTATGGGCATGGCCCTTGGCCTCGATGATCTCCGCGATCGTCTCAAGGTAATTCTCCAAACTCGCCGAAATATCCGTTTTCATAGTTTGACGGTTCCTTTTCCCGATAATATACTCCGCCGGAGCAAGACAGTCAAGAGAAATATTAGACTTGTCTAATGATTTTACGACATTTTTTTGCCAATCGGCCGAATTGATGTTATCTTATACCGTATATGGCACATAAAATCTCCATTCCTTACGGGCGCGGCCACCTCGACGCCGTGCTGTCCGACGCCGAATGTCTCGGCGTCTTCACCTCTCGCCTGCCGGCGGCGGCGGCCG
>JAVBSD010000118.1:0-2823 GCA_031547325.1 Victivallaceae bacterium
CTGCCGCTCGGAGCCGTAGGTCTGCAGCGCCCCGTGCATCAGCACGCCGGTCACCTTGCCGTCGCGGTAGAGCCGGAGGTTGGCGGCCATCGCCGGCAAGCTCGGCTCGTAGGCGAAGAAATTGTAGAAATTGACGTAATAATCCCAGATATACAGTTCGCCGGCCAACTCCCCCCAGCGCCGCAGGCGGTCCATGAAACGCGGATTGAGCTCCGCCGCTTTGATCCGCGAAACGGACAACAGATCGGTGCACAGCCAGATCACCACATTGTCGGCCAGCGCGAAATCCGCCGGCGGCTCGCCGGTTTTCTGGTACGCCAGGGCGATCACCTGCCGCTCCAATCCGACGGCGGTGACCGCCCGGGCCACGGCATTGACCAGATCGTAATGCGGCGCCGCCGTGCTGTCGTGGCGGGCGATCGATTCCAGGCAGCGAACGCAACGGCAATAGTAGCCGTTGTCGCTCTGCCCGAGGCAGACCAGGCCCGCCGGATCGCTTTGCATCGCCTCGACGACATAGCCGGCCGCCAGGGCCTGGACTTCGGGATTGCTCGGGCAGATCTGCCGCCGCGAGCGCTCCCCGTTCGCATCCAGCATGAACCACTCCGGATGTTCGGCCAGGCACGCCTCATTGTGCGGCACGATCTGGTCGTAGGAATGGCCGAACCACCAGCGGTGCTGATGGCTGATGAAGTGGATGTTGCCGCCGAGCTCCGGCGGCACCTGCCAATAGAATTGACTCAGCCGGTTGCGCAATCCCCACGGCTGGAGGAAACTCAATTGGGTATGCACGTCGCGCATCATCGGGAAGGCCGGCGCGACGCGGCGCGGCGTCACCGTGACCGCGACGCCGGAAAGATCGGGGTAGCGTTCGGCGGAATCGGTGTAAAAACGCACGCCGAAGTCCTCCTCCAGCAGCATGTACGCCGCGAACAGCGGTCCGCGCGAAGGATGCCCGTACAGCAGGATATCTTCCCCGGCCACCGCGATGGCCGCGCCGTCGCGGCCCAGATCGCCGGCCGCCAAACCGGCCGCCCGGAAGCGTGCGGTGTCGCCGACGCTGATGACCGGCAGCCCCGCGCCGTCGTCGCCGTCGCGGAGAATCGCGAACTCGGCGCCGGTGAGCTTGAAGAGCGCCTGCCGCAATTCATCGGCGGCGAACCGCTCCAACCCGTCCGGCTCCGCCGGCAACAGCAAAGCGTAACGCGCGACGCCGTCGGCCGCCAGCAGGATTTCCCTGCTCTCCGGCGTGACGGGAGGCCGCAACACATCTTCCCCCCGGCACAGGCCGGCCCCCAGCAGAACGGCGGCGGCCGCAATCCATCGCATCGAGATTCCCATGATCCGCATTCTCCTTACCGGCGCAAGCCGAGATCCCAGTGGCTGCTGTAAGGAAGCTCGCCGTAAAAGGCGTTGATGCAATCCTGGACGCCGCCGGAGGCTTTGACGCTGTCGACATGGCCGTCGATGTAGAGCACATTCGCCTCGCGGTTGCCGGAGTGGTAGGGGTAGATATTGCCGAAGCCGTCGCCCAGGTTTTTGCGGTACGGATAGGTCAGCGGAAAGCACCTGGGCGCATTGGCGCCGGCATACCACAGGTCGCTGTTTTCCGCGGCCATGACCTTGCCGCTCGGCGCTTCGATCCTCGAATACATCACCGTGCTGGTATAATACGCGCCGTCGGTCCAATTGCCCTCGGCGAAAACCGCCGCCGCATTCAGCCCGAAAGCCGGCGCCGAGGCCGATTTGGAGGAGAACAATCCATTGGCGTCATGAGTAAAGCGGGTGGTGTTGTACCCGCAATTCGGTTGGCTGGAACAGCCCAGCACGGCGCTGTCGAGGTAGCCGTCGAAAATCATCCGCAAATGCCAGTACCCGTCCGCGATGGGGTCCTGCCAGCTGCTGTCGACGCCATAGTTGCTGTACGGGAAGCGTTCGCCGTTGTCGTTCAGGTACATGACGATCCCCAGCCCGACCTGCTTGAGATTGCCCTTGCACTTCACGGTCTGCGCCGCGGCGCGCGCCTTGGACAGCGCCGGCAGCAGCATGCTGGCAAGAATTGCGATGATCGCAATTACGACCAGCAGCTCAATCAGTGTGAAGCTTCTTCTCATGGTACCCTCCTTGTGTTTATGTGCTCAGCGACGATTCCCTGATATGTAATCGTACCGGCATCAATTTGCGCCAGCACGGGTCGAAATGTTGATCGAAAAACAATTGCAGCGCTTCCGCGCCGAGCGCCCGGCGGTCGACCGCGATGGAGGAGAGGGCCGGCGTCAGCATGGTGCAGAGCTCCAACCCGTCGAAGCCGACCAGCAAGACCTCGCTTCCGAGCTCGATCCCGAGCTTCTTGCACGCCTTGAAGACCATATGGGCCAGGGTGTCGTTGACGGCGAAGATCGACAGCTTTTCGCCGCGATGACGCCGCAGAAACTTTTCAATCGCGTTCTGATGTCCGGCGGAATAAAAATCCGAGCTTTCGGCATCGAACGGAAACGCGATATAACGTTCGTGGTCGTCGAAGCCGAATTCGGCCATAATGTCTTTCCATCCCGCGAAACGGCGGGCCGCCGAGGTCGGCGCGACGTAATTGCCGAGGTAATAAACCGGCAGCCGGTGTTCGCGCAGCAGGTGCCGGACCGCCATGCAGGCCCCGGCGTAGTGGTCGGGCATCACCGCCGGCGCCTCGACGCCGTCGACGCAGCGGTCGAGCTGAACGATCTTGACCCCGCGCCCGACGGCGGCGACGATCGCCTGCTTGACTTCGGGAATATCCAGGGGAAACAACAGCACCCGGTCGAATTTTTCGGGCAGCCGGTTGAG
>JAVBSD010000256.1:0-2522 GCA_031547325.1 Victivallaceae bacterium
GTGCCGCGAAGCGGCTCAAGCAGACCGGTACCGGCAAGTACCGCCACAACAAGGCGGGCGCCCGGCACATCATGACCAAGAAGTCGGCGAAGCGCAAGGCGCGTCTGGGCAAGGACGGCGAAGTTTCGACCGCCGAAAAGAACCGGATCAAGGCGGCTCTGCCGTACGGCCTGAAGTAACGGGAGGAATGAAGCCATGAGAGTTACCAACGCAGTTCCGTCCCGCAAGCGCCGCAAGCGCATTCTTGAGCGGGCCAAGGGTTTTTACGGTGCTTCCAGCAAGAACATCCGTACCGCGTACGACGCCGTCGACAAAGCGATGGCCCACGCCTATCGCGGGCGCAAGCAGAAGAAGCAGGAGTACCGCCGGCTGTGGACGGTCCGCATCAACGCGGCCTGCCGGATGCTCGATACCAATTACAGCCAGTTTATGCACGGCCTGAAAGCGGCCGGCATTGAACTGAATCGCAAAGTCCTGGCCGATCTGGCGGTCAACGAGTTCAACGAGTTTAAGGCTTTGGTGGAAAAGGTCGCCAAAGCGTAACTGAAGTTCGTGAACCGATTTTGCGGGCGGCGCGCGTTCCGGGGGGGGGGGTAAAAACGCTGGGGAACAATTGCCGCGACAGAGCTTGTCAGTCAGCTTTTCAGGTGACTGGCAGGCTTTTTTCTTTTTTGCGGGAGATTTTCGGAATCAACAGCTGGGGATATCAAAAATGGCGAGTATGGTCGAACAGATCGAAGCGGCGCTGGCGGAGGCCGGGCAGACTCTGCGTTCCGCCGCCGACATGGGCGCGGTCGAGGCGGTCCGGGTGGCGCTGTTGGGGCGCAACGGCCTGCTGGGCAACCTGAGCAAGGGGATGGGCGCGCTGTCGCCCGAGGAGCGCAAGGCGGCCGGGGCGGCCTTCAACCAGGCCAAGAACGACCTTGGCGGCTGGATTGCCGAGGCGCAGGAGCGGCTGGCCGGCGGCGCCGAAGCGGGCCGGGCGCAGGATCTGACCCTGCCGGGACGCCGTCCGGCGCTCGGTCACAAGCATCCGATCACCACGGTGATGGACGAGTGCGTGGCGGTCTTCCGCCGCATGGGGTTCATCGTCGCCGCGGGGCCGGACATCGACGACGTTTACCACAATTTCGACGCGTTGAACGCGGCGCCGGACCATCCTTCGCGCGATCCGGCGGATACCTTTTATTTTGCCGACGGGCGGCTGCTGCGCTCGCAGACCTCGACGGTTCAGATCCGGGTCATGGAGAGCCAGCCGCCGCCGGTGCGCATCGTCGCCCCGGGCCGTTGCTTCCGCCGCGACACCCCGGATGCCTCGCACAGCATGAACTTCCACCAGATCGAGGGGCTCTACGTCGACCGCGGCGTATCGCTGGGCGACCTCAAGTCGGTGCTTCAGGGCTTCGCCAGGGAGATGTTCGGGCCGGGGGTCAAGATCCGGCTGCGGCCGCATTTCTTCCCTTTCACCGAGCCCAGCGTCGAATACGACTTCAGCTGCATCATGTGCCGGGGGACCGGCTGCCCGGTGTGCAAGCATTCGGGCTGGCTGGAGATCGCCGGCGCCGGCATGGTCGATCCGGAGGTCTTCCGCCACGTCGGCTACGATCCGGAGGTGTGGACCGGTTATGCCTTCGGCATCGGCATCGAGCGGCTGGCGATGCTCAAATACCGCATCGCCGACATCCGCTGGCTCTACGAAAACGATGTGCGAATGCTCGAACAATTCTGAGGACCCATTCATCATGAATATTTCTTATAACTGGTTGAAGGAGTATGTCGATCTCGACTGCGGGCTGGACATCCTCTGCGAAAAGATGACCATGGCCGGGTTGGAGGTCGAAAAGATCGAAAAGCACGGCGTCATACCCGAAGGCGTGGTGGTCGGCGAGATTCTGGAGCGCAAGCAGCACCCCAACGCCGACCGGCTGTCGGTATGCCGGGTCTTCGACGGCAAAGAGATCCGCCAGGTCGTCTGCGGCGCGCCCAACTGCGACGCCGGCAAGACGGTGCCGCTGGCGACCGTCGGGACGGCTTTTCCGGGGGCGGACGGCGGTTTCACCATCAAAAAGGCCAAGCTGCGCGGCGTCGAATCCGAGGGCATGATGTGCTCGGCCGCCGAGCTCGGCCTCGGCGACGACCACGACGGCCTCCTGGAGCTGGATTCCAGTCTCAAGGCCGGGACTCCGGTCGCGTCGCTGTTCCAGCCCGACGCCAAAATCGAGCTTGAGGTGACGCCGAACCGGCCCGACTGGCTGTCGCACTGGGGCGTCGCCCGCGACGTCGCCTGTCTGCTCGACGTCAAGGCGTCGCTGCCGACCATCGTGATTCCCCCGGAGGAGGGGGCGGCCAGGGCCGATCTGGTGACGACCGAAGCGCCCGAGCTCTGCACCCGTTACATCGGACGGGTGATCCGGGGGGTCAAAATCGCCGAGAGCCCGGAATGGCTCAAGGAGCGTTTGCGCGCCATCGGTCTGCGGCCGATCAACAACGTGGTCGACATCACCAACTTCGTAATGCTCGAA
>JAVBSD010000400.1:0-6045 GCA_031547325.1 Victivallaceae bacterium
CCAAATGTTGTCGATGGCGGCGGCAACTGCAAAGGAGAGCACTATCGGGTCCCGGCGGAGGCGGTCGGCCAGTTCGCCCGCGAACTGCCATTCACGCATCGCGCCTTCGGTATCGCCCTCTGCCGCCCGGGCGCGGAAGGAAGCGGCAGCGAGTTGCGTCAGGAAACGGGCTGCCGCCGGATGCGGCAGGAGAGTCCGGTAAAGGGGTGGAATTTGCCAGTTTATCGGAAAAATTCCGCCGTCGGCGATCAGGTTTTCGAGGTACTGCCGTTCCGGTTGCGTCCGCTCGTACGCTTTTTGGAATTCCCGACGCTGATCAGGCGAATATTCATGCATGAAAGCTATTTGCTTGGCCGGCAATATTTCACGCAATGACGCGGCCATGGCAGTGAGCCGCTCGACGCCGACGGCGGCGGCGCGTTCGCGGCCGGGACGGATCATGTTGTCGAGGTCGGGATCGACGCCCGATTGGCGCAATTCGGCGACGGCCTGATCCAGCGGGTCGTCGTCGGCGCACAACGGGACGGCGGTCAGGGCGAGGAGCGCGGCGAAGAATAAACGCATGATCAATCTCCCGGAGTGGCTAAGAAGAAAACGGTGTCCAGTTTCATATGGCCGCCACGGAGGCCGCCGTCGTCGGCCAGATCGGGGCCGATGCTGTAGACCTTGGCGCCGTGGAGGGTGCGGACGGATTCGCCGTCGGCGCTCTGCCAGGGCACGGGGAAGTCGCCGGCGAAGTAGCGCAGCTCCGCGCCGTCGAAGGGATCGCGCGGCGCCGCCGGCAGGAATTCCGGGACCAGCTGCGCCAGGGTTTCCGGCAGTCGGCCGTATTGGCGGCGATACAGTTCCAGCGCCAACCCGGTCGCGTGGATGCGGTACTGCGCCAAAGTCCGGTTGAGGGCGAGAACGCTGCTGTCATAGCTCCCGGCCAATTGCCACCAGCCGGGGGTGTCGGGGGCTTCGAGGTCGCCGTCATTCTTGAATTCGCTGTAGTCCCGGTCGCCCCGGGCGATGTGCCGATGGATGTGGCGGATCACGTCGGCCAGGTCGCGGCGGCCCTGCTCCGACGTCAGGAGCTCCAGCATCCGCCGGATGGCTTCGGGATCCTCGGGCTCTCCGAAGGATGGGCTGGAGAGCTCGTAACGCAGAAGCGCTTCGGCGAAACTCAGGTCGGCGTTGGCGGTTTCGTTCAGCAGACCGATGAGTTCGCCGTTCAGCGCCTGCTTGAAGGAGGCGCGCAGCTTGGTTTCATCGCGGAGCGCATCGAGAATTTCCCGGAGCTCCGCGTCGGAGAGCGCCGTCAGCGCGCCGGTTTCGACGACCACGTCCAACGTCCTGAGCCGGATGCCGTCGAGAGCCATGGCGACCAGATGGGAAATCAGCAGCGGTTCCCGGTAGATGCGGTCGGTCAGCTCGTCCATGAAGCGCCATTCGCGCATCGCGCCTTTGGCGTCGCCCGCCGCGGCGCGCAGCCGGAAATCGCCGGCGGCGACTTGCGCCAGGCGGCGCGCCGGCGACAGATGGGGCAGAAGAGTCGCCAGGGGGCTGTCCAGCCGCCAGTCGATCGGAAATACCGCGCCGTCGGCGATCAGGGTTTCGAGGTATTGCCGGTCCGCCTGCGTCTGTTCGGCCAAGTCCAGAAATTCCCGGCTTTGCTCCGGGGAATATTCGTGGAGCGTGCCGATCCATACCGGCGGCTCCTTCGGCATGGACTGGAAGATGGTTTTCAGCCGGTCGGCGTCGACGCCGGCGGCTTTGGCGCGCTCGCGGCCGGGACGGATCATGTTGTCGAGGTCGGGATCGATGCCCGACCGGCGCAATTCGGCGACGGCCAGGTCTACGGGATCGTCGTCGGCGCACACTTGGACGGCGGTCAGGGCGAGGAGCGCGGCGAACAGTAAACGCATGGTCAGTCTCCGGGGATGGTTAGAAAAAATACGGTATCCAGTCTGAACTGGTCGTCGCTGCGGAGGCCGCTGTGGTCGACCAGGTCCGGGCCGACGCTGTAGACCCGGGCGGCGCGGAGAGTCCGGATGGAATCGCCTTCGGCGGTTTTCCAGGGGACGGGGAAGTCGCCGACGCGATAGCGCAGCTCCGCGCCGTCGAAGGGATCGCGCGGCACCGCCGGCAGGAATTCCGGGACCAGTTGAGCCAGGGTTTCCGGCACTGCGCCGTATTTCCTGCGGTAGAGCTCCAGCGCCAGCCCGGTCGCGGAGACGCGGTATTGCGCCACCGTCCGGTTGAGAATGGTGACGCCGGATTTGAATATGGAAGCTCTTTTCCACCAGCCGGGGGTGTCGGGCGCTTCGAGCCCTCCGGCGTCCTTGAATTCGCTGTAGTCCGACCCGGTCCGAACGATGTACCGGTGAGCGTAGCGGAGCAACCCGGCCAGCTCCCGCCGCCCCTGGCGCGAGGTCAGGAGCTCCGGCGTTTGCCGGGCGTCCTCGGATTCGCCGGCGTTCTTCGGGGTCGAGTACAGAATCATGACGCTTTCGCCGGTCAGCGCCAGCCGGCAGGAGGCGCGCAGTTTGGTTTCGTCGCGGAACGAATCCTGAAGTTCGCGGAGCTCGGCGTCGGAAAATGCCGTCAGCATGCCGGTTTCGGCGATCGCGTCCAGGGCTCCGGTCCGGAAGCCGTCGATGGCCACGGCGACCAGGGAAGAGAGCAGCGAGGGTTCCCGGCGGAGGCGGTCGGTCAGGTCGGCCATGAAACGCCATTCGCGCATCGCGCCTTCGGCGTCGCCCGCCGCGACGCGGAGTCGGAAGGCGTCGGCGGCGAGCTGCGCCAGGGCACGGACGATCGACAGGTGGGGGAGGAGAGTATCATAGAGCTCGGAAACCTGCCAGGCGATCGGGAAGATGCCGCCGTCGGCGATCAGGGTTTCGCAATGGTCCCGGTCGGCGCGTCTTTGCTCGTAGGCCGCCAGGGAAGTCCGGCATTGTTCGGCGGAATATTCATGCAGATTGGAGAGCCTGGGCGGGAGTTCGGGCCGCGGCGCCGAGGCGAAGGGTTCGACGACGGCGGCGCGGTCGAGTCCGGGGCGGATCATCCGGTCGACGTCGAGATCGAGGCCCGCCTGGCGCAATTCGTCGACGGCCTGCTTCACCGGGTCGGCGCCGGCGCGGCGGAAGAGGACGACGCCCGCGGCAAGAGCGGCCAGGAGGATGATCAGTCCGATGATTTTATAGCGCATTGGCATTATTTCCGAATTTGGTACGACACAATAGCTTGAATTCGGCGCAAAAGCAAGTTCGGGGGGGATTTTTGTCGGAAAAAACACTTCCGCTATTGACTTTTCACAGGAAGTACACTATAATTACCCCATGATGTTATAACGTTAAGCATAGTTATTCCCAAAGAAGCTTGAAAAATGAAACGAACCACGGTGACATTGAAGGATGTGGCGAGGGAAGCCGGCTTCAGCGTGATGACCGTGTCGCACGTCCTGAACGGCAAGAAGCTCAACCACGCCAGTCCGCAGAGCCGCGAACTGATCCTGGCCACCGCCAAGCGGTTGAATTACCGGCCCAACCTCAATGCCCGCCAGCTGGTGACCAAGCGCAGCAACCGCATCGGCCTCTTGATCGACAGCACCAGCCCGCAGTTTTACCGCGATGTGATGCTGGCCCTGGAACCGCTGGCCTTCGAGCGCAATTACCGGCTGCAGGTCGGTTTCGTCCACTCGTCGCGTTTCGAATCGCTGCAGCAGTACATCGCCGACTTCCGCGGCTCCGGCATCGACAGCGTGATCTGCCTGGCCCACGCCTATCCCGAGTTCGGGGACCGGGTGCCGGCGCTGCTCGCCGAATTCGAGAACGTGGTCTATATGGAAAAACCGCTGGCTCCGACCCGGTTCCCGGTGGTCGTCACCGACCACTACCGCAATTTTCACGACGCGGTCGCCGAACTCCTGCGGCGCGGGCACCGGCGGGTTTTCAGCATCCGCAGCAATTACCGCGACCACGCCTGGCACGAAGCCCGGCGCGGCATGGTCGACGCTTACCTCGAAGCCGGCGTGAAGTTCGAAGAGGCGTTCTGGTGGGAGGGCGTCGACTGGTGGCGCGACCTCGAAACCGCGGAGAAGGAAATCCGCCGGTTGATGCCGGGAAAGCCCGACGCGCTGATCGTCGGCAACGACGAATCGATGTTTCAGGCGCTGCGGGCCTTGCGGGCGCAGGGCAGGCGGGCGCCGGAGGATGTGTCGCTGTTCAGCGCCGAGCTGGGGAATTTCGGCCGGGCGGCGATGCCGTCCTTTTCCGGCTTCGATTACCATGCCCCGGTGCTGGCCGAAAAGATCATGAAGATGCTGGGTCAGTCCATTGCCGGAGAAATCTCCGACGCCGGAGAAACCTACCAGGTTCCGGCCCGGATCGTGTGGGGGGAATCGTGCCGCGAGCGGCGCTGAAACGATACCGGTCGACAATCATCGCAGAAAGAAAGGACCTGCGCCATGAGAAAGATATTTACACTCATTGAACTCCTTGTTGTGATTGCGATTATCGCCATTCTGGCATCGATGCTGCTGCCGGCTCTCTCCAAGGCCCGCGCCGCCGCGCAGACCACCAAATGCCTGAACAACGTCAAGCAGATTTCGCTGATGATGGTGATGTACGCCAACGATACCGGGAAGTGGTCGACCAGCTATTACGAAGTCAACAGCGTAGGCCGGTATTGGATGAACGATATGATCGATAATGATTACATCAACGCGCCGATCATCAACACCGCCACCCAGCAGCGGGGCGGAGTGATCCTGTGTCCCGCCGATTCCGGTCCGGCGACCTTGCTCGGCAGCTATTCGATGAACCTCTACATGAGCGGGAACGCCCAGGACACGGTGCCCAACTGCGGCAACCCCTCGGCGTCGGCGGTGATTCTCGAAACCGCCACCGACCCCAACTGCAATCCCTGGAGTACTTTCGGCGGCGCCAACGGCGCCACCGGCGGCGCCAAATACCGCCATCCGGCCGTCGACGCCGTGAACGTCAACACCAGCGAAAGCTGCGGCGGACGGATGAACATCGGCTACTTCGACGGCCATGCCGCAACCGGCCAGATTCCGTCGCAATCCGGAATCACCTGGCCGGCCAACGCCAACTTCCGCTGGTGGGTGTTCTGGGCCGCCAACTGAGTGCCTGGCACAACCCGCTTTGTGGCGGATCCGGCGCGAACGCAAATCTTTTTGGCGGATTTTCAGCAAAAAAATCGGTTTCGCTATTGACTTTTGATACAAAATATACTATAATTATCTGTGATGTTATAACGTTAAACATAAAAATCGCCGTTTGTCGTGATATAGTCGAGGAAACGGACATTTTTTTACGTTGATAATCAAGGAATATGGAGTAAATAAAAATTGTTTAGCGATAAACATCAAAATCCGCAACAAACCACCAAGAGAAGGAACTGTGCCATGAAAAAGACATTCACCCTCATTGAGCTCCTGGTCGTGATCGCCATCATCGCCATCCTGGCGTCGATGCTGCTGCCGGCGCTGTCCAAGGCCCGCGCCGCGGCGCAGGCCGCCAAATGCATCAACAACCACAAGCAGATGGGCCTGATGGTGGAATTTTACGCGGAAGCTTATGCGGATTACCTGCCGAATAACGTCAGCAATTCGGACACCTGGGTCAACCGGATGTTCGAGTTTGCGCCGTTGGTCATTTCCGGCGGTTCGTGGCAGGGAATCTGGCTGTGCCCGAGCAAAGCCGCCAGCTTCGACTTTTCCTACGGCCTCAACGAGCATGTCGGGGGAGTCGTCAGAGCGAGCATCGGCGCCAAGCACAGCACCAGCGGCGTCTATGTCATCATGGATGCGGTCAACCTGCGCATGAACCCCTGGCGCACTTCGACTCTGGCCACCTCCGGGTACGAGTTCGACTATCGCCATCCCGGCGGGACCCGCGGTCTGTCGATGCTCTTTCTGGACGGCCACGTCGAAAAAATCGACAAGTTCAGCTGGGAAAATGCGAATCTCGGCATCTGACAGATATATACTTAAATTGCGGATTTTCGGATGATGTACAAACTGATCCTGACGGGCAT
>JAVBSD010000206.1:0-5775 GCA_031547325.1 Victivallaceae bacterium
GCTTCGGCTGGCGGGGCAGGCCGCCGAATGCGGCGCCGACGCCGTGGTCCTGGCGCCGCCCTGCTATTTCCCCCTGGGGCAGACGGAACTGTTGGACTATCTCCGCGCCCTGGCGCCGAAGCTGCCCCTGCCGTGGTTCCTCTACAACATGCCGGCGATGACCAAGGTTCATATCCCGGTCGCCACGGTGGCCGAATTCGCCGGCGACCCCGATTGCCTCGGCTGCAAGGATTCCTCCGGCGACGCCGCCTATTTCGCCGAATTGCTCGGCGCGCTCGGGGGACGACCGGATTTCTCGATTTTTCCGGGCCCCGAGGCCGGGCTCGACGACGCGCTGGCGGCGGGAGCCGACGGCGGCGTGCCGGGCGGCGCGGCGCTCTTCCCGGAGCTCTTCTCCGGGCTGTACCGCGCCCGGCGGACGGGCGACCTCGAAGCCGCCCGCGCCTGCCGCGACGTCATCGGCCGTTTACAGCAGCTCTACACGGTGCGCCCCGGTTCGGCCGGGGTGATCCGGGCGCTGAAGCGCGCGCTGGTCCGCGAAGGGGTGATCGCCTCGGACACGATGACGCCCGGCTTCGCGCCGCTGACGCCGGAAGAATGCGCTTTTTTCGACGCGACCTTCGATCAACTGAAAGGATATTGCCATGCCCTCACTCGTTAAGTACCAGCCGGAACGCGCCAGATCCTACCTCGGCAGCCCCAGCCTGGTCCGCCTCCCCGGCGGCGCGTTGGTCGCCGCCCACGACTATTTCGGCCCCGGCGCGCCGCGCAACCACGAAAGCTCCAACAATACCTCCAGCGTCTACCGTTCCGAAGACGACGGCGCGACCTGGGAATGCGTCAATCACCTCTCCGGCGCCTGGTGGTCGAACCTGTTTTGGCATCGCGACGCCCTGTATCTGCTGGGAACTTCGGCCGAGTACGGTTCGATCGTGATCCGGCGGAGCGACGACGGCGGTTTCACCTGGACCCATCCGGCCGACGCCCGAAGCGGCGTGCTCTTCCCCGGCGGGCCGCAGTGGGCCAGGCCCAACTACCACACCGCGCCGGTGCCGGTGCTGCTCCACGAGGGACGCCTCTACCGCGCCTTCGAGGACAATCAGAATTCGCCGGAGTGGGGCCAGTTTCTGGCCTGCGTCATTTCCGCCGACGCCGACGCCGATTTGCTGAACGCCGACAGTTGGTTGATGAGCAACAAGGTGGCCTTCCCGGCCCCCCTTCCCGCCGGCTGTCCGGCGGGGCTCTTCTGCTGGCTCGAAGGCAACGTCGTCGCCGATCCCGACGGCCAATTGTGGAATATCCTGCGGGCTCAGTTCACCGAAACCGGCGACGTCGCGCTGCGGCTGGCCATCCATGACCGGGGTGCCCGCCTGGAGCTCATTCCCGGCCGCGCCTGCCTGCCGCTGCCGGGCGCGCTGACCAAATTCGTGATCCGCCGCGATCCGGTTTCGGGCCAATACCTGCTGATGGGCAACCCCGGCACCGCCCGCAACGAACTGGCGCTCTTCGCTTCGCCCGACTTGACCAGTTGGCGGCGGATCAAAACCCTGCTGACCGACCCGACCGGCCTGGAGCCGGAGCTGTCGCGACAGTTGACCGGCTTCCAGTACCCCGACTGGCAATTCGACGGCGACGACATCATCTACCTGTCGCGCACCGCGCTGCGCGGCGCGCACAACTTCCACGACGCCAACCAAATCACTTTTCACACGGTGAAGAATTTTCGCAAACTGCTTCCCTGACATTCGCTTTTCAACCATGACAGGATATCTTTAAAGCGAAAAGGAATGAGTTCAATTCAATATCGGACTCATTCCCGTTCACCCTAAACCGTCCAAACTTTTGGGGTCACATCATTTTTCAGAGGCGCACGGCTTCCCAGGCGGCTTCGAGCCGCGCAACCGAAGCCTTCTCCGCCGGCCGCACCTCCGGCGCAAAAGCGGCAATCACCGCCTCCTCCAACAACAACTGATACACCCGAAACCCGGCATTCGACGCCGGATCGGCGCCGGCCGCAAACGCCAGACGCCGACGCTCCAACGCCGACGCCAACGGCTCGGCCTTGACCCGGTCCTTGGCCGGATCGTTGAGCGCGCGCTCCAGACGCAGTCCCAACGCCCGCAGCCAGCGGTCATAACGCGCCAGTCCCTCGTCGTCGCGCTGAAATCCGGCCCGGAAATAAATCGCCAACGCCGCTTCAGCCTCCCGCGCCGTTTCCGGCGCCCGCTCCCGAGCCCGGCGCGCCAGCCCGTCGATCCGCCCGTCCAGCTCGCGCTGCCAGCCTTCCAATTGCCCCAGACAGGCTTCGGCCCGATTGGCGAAACCGTCCCGCGCCGCCAACGCCGCCCGGTCGAATTCGGCGCGCGACCGAATCCGCCACAGCGCTTCCAGCCCGCCGCCCAGAGCCTGGCGCAACGCCCGGTCGGCCAGCTCCTCCACCCACCGCCGGTCCGGATCGCCGGAGACGATGCCCAGCTTCAAGGCGTTGGAAGGCTTGAGGTCGCGGCGCACAAACTTGACCAGCCCCGCCTGCTGCAAACGGAAAAGCCGCGCCAGCCCCTCGGCATGCCGCCACCGGGCTTCGCCGCCGTCGAGGAACAGTTGACGCGCCACCCCCTCGCCCTCGGGAACCAGCGCCGGGTAGCCGACACTGCCGTCGGCCAGCGCGACTTCGAGGGGGAATTCACCGGCCGGCCATTCGCCGGAGGCCGCCGAAACGTGTTTGCCCACCCCGGAAATCAGCCGCGACAGGCGGCTGCCCTGCCGGTGGTGTTCCGGCAGTTCCCGGTGCCGCGCCACGACCGCGCCGGAATCGTCGACTTCGGCGATCTTCATCACCAGATATTCCGGCAGCCGGGCCCCGGCGAAGTCGCGGCCCTGGAAGGAATGGCCGGTCCATTGAGTCAGAAAAGCGGCCAGCGACGCGTTCAACCCGGCGGCGCGCCCCGAATCCGGCCCGGCCAGGAAATCGCGGTAGGCCTGAACGGTTTCGGCGAGCGGCATGCAGCGGGCGCGGTCGGCCTTGGGCAGATGGCGCAGCAGCGCCTCGACCTTTTCCGGCAGCCAGCCGGGGACGGCATATTCGAGTTCGGCGGCCGGAATCAACGGCAGCTCCCCGGCGGTCGCGATCAGGCTCACCCCGTCCTCTTCGCCGCCGGGATCGAAGATGTAAACCAAACGGAAGCGATGTCCGGCGAAAACCAATTGATCCGGGTAATCCGCGACCTCGATCGGACGGTATTGATTCTGCATCACCGCTTCCCGCTCCGGCAGCCAGCCGCCGGGCCGGGCCCGGCCGAGCCATTGTTCCAGGCTCTGCTGCGAAATCACCTCCGCCGGCAGCAGCGCGTCGAAATGGCGGAACAGCGCCTCGTAATCGACCACCGTACCGGGCCGGCGCAGCTTGATTTCCAACGCCGCCAGCTCCTCCAGCAGCTTCAGGTAACGCCGCACCTCGGGATGACGCGACACGATCTTCCCGCCGGCCAGGGCTTCGCGGATGAAGACCTGCCGGGTTTCGACCGGGTGGCTCTTGCCGTAATGCACCCGGCGGCCGCCGTGGATCATCAGGCCGCCGAAGCTCAGCCGTTCCCGGGCGTAGACAAAGCCGGATTCGGGATCGTAAGCGGCCTGGCTGTAAATCGCCGCGCATAAATGCGGCGCAACTTTTTCCAGGTAATCGGGGCGGATTTCGGCATTCTGCCGGGCGTAGAGGCGGCTCGATTCGACCAGCGCGAAGCTCATCACCCAGACGCAGGGCTTTTTGCGCCGGAACAGCGCCGAGCCGGGGAAAATATGAAATTTCCGGCCGCCGGTGCCGCGGTACAGTTTTTCCTCGGCGTCGTAACAGCCGACGTGGCGCGGCACCCCGGCGAGCAGCGCCATATGCAGCAGGTCGTAAGAAACCCGTTCCAGGTCGACCGCCAGCGAATCGATCGCGGCGATGCGGTGCCGGGCCAGGTGTTCACCCAGGTCCTGCGCCAGGTTGCGCCACTCGCGGATGCGCGGATAGTTGAGGAAATTATCGCGGCATTTGCGCCGCAGCGCCGAACCCGAAACGCCTTCGCCGCCCTCCGGAAAAAGAAAGTTCCACAATTTGAGGATGCCGAGAAAATCGGAGCGCTCGTCGCGCCACTGGCGGTGCTTTTCGTCGGCCTTCTGCTGCGCGTCGAGCGGCCGTTCGCGCGGGTCCTGGAGACTCAAAAAAGCCGTCAGAATCAGCACCTCGCACCCCAGCTGCGCCGCGACGCCGGCCAGCAGCATTTTGCCGAGATGCGGGTCCAGCGGCAGCACCGCGATCCGTCGCCCTTCTTCGGTCAGGTTTCCGGCTTCGGTCAGGGCGCCGATGTCGGTCAGGGTGCGCCGTCCTTCGCGGACGCCGGCGCCGCCCGGCGGGTCGAGAAACGGGAAATGTTCGATCCGCCCGAGGCGCAGCAGCGCCATTTCCAGGATCACCCCGGCCAGCGCGGTGCGCTTGATCTCGCAATCGGTGTATTCCGGGCTGCGCGCCAGCGTCTCCTCGCCGTACAGATGCAGACATACCCCGTCGCGCAGCCGGCCGCAGCGGCCGCGCCGCTGCCGCGCAGCCGCCTGCGACACCACTTCGATGCGCAGCTCCTGGACCTGGGTGCGCGGATTGTAGCGCGACAGCCGGACCAGCCCGGAATCGACCACATAATCGATGCCGGGAATGGTCACCGAGGTCTCGGCGACGTTGGTGGCGAGCACGATCCGGCGGTGTTTGCCGACGGTAAAGACCCGTTCCTGTTCGCGCAGGCTCAGCCGTCCGAAGAGCGGCATCACCTCGGTGCGCGGCAGCTTCCAACCCTGCAGCAGTTCGCAGGCGTCGCGGATTTCGCGTTCGCCGGGCAGGAAGACCAGGATGTCGCCGTCGTGGTCGTATTCGTCGATGAAGCGCACTCCGCGCCCGACCAGGTCGGCGAGCTCCTCGTCCTGGTCGGGTTCGAGATAGCAATCCTCGATCGGATACTGCCGCCCCGCAACCTCGATGACCGGCGCGCCGCCGTAGAATTCCGAAAAACGCCCGGCGTCGAGGGTGGCCGAAGAAATGGCGATTTTCAGGTCCGGCCGCTTCGGCAGCAGCTGTTTGAGGTAGCCGAGGATGAAGTCGATGTTGAGGCTGCGTTCGTGCGCCTCGTCGACGATCAGGCAGGAATAGCGCCGCAGCGCCGGATCGCCGCGGGTCTCCGCCAGCAGAATTCCGTCGGTCATGAATTTGACCCGGGTGGCGAGGCGGTCGGTCCGGTCGTCGAAACGCACCTGACAGCCGACTTCGCGGCCGTATTGCACGCCGAGTTCGCGGGCGAGCCGGGCCGCCATCGCGGTGGCGGCGAGGCGCCGCGGCTGAGTGCAGCCGACGATGCCCGGGGCGTCGCCGGCGATTTCCAGCGCCACCTTGGGCAGTTGGGTGGTCTTGCCGGAGCCGGTGGCTCCGGAAACGATCAGCACCTGATTGGTTCGCCACGCTTCACGGATTTCCCCGATGCGTTCCGCGATCGGCAATCCGGGGGGATAATGAATTGTCCAGTCGGCCATGACATACTATAGCAGATTTTTCGTCTTTTGCCCGCATCTCTGCTTGTTAATTGGCGTTTCACGGTGTATTATTTAGCGAGAAACAACATATCAAGACAACTATTCCAGGGAAATATCATGAGCAAACCTCTGATCGTCGGCATTGGTGAAATATTATGGGACGTCTTCCCGGACCGGCGGGTCCTCGGGGGAACGACGACCAACTTCGCCTACCACGCG
>JAVBSD010000004.1:0-3244 GCA_031547325.1 Victivallaceae bacterium
GGCGCGGGCGGTGCCTGGCCGACGTCGAGTTCGGCCCGCTCAGCCGCGCCGAAAGCGTCCGCTGAGGCGTTCGAGCTGCGCCACCGTCTCCGGGCCCATGCCGCCGTCGGCAAAAACCCCGACGTTGAAGGTCACGGCACCGCCCTGCCCGCAAAAATCGCCGAGCAGGGTCATGAGCTCGCCATCGCCGTAGGCCGGCGGCTCCATCGGCGCGGGCCGCTGGGTCAGCGTCGCCCACTCCGGCAGCCAGTCGCCGACCGGGGTGTTATGCGCCCACATGGCGTCGATCGGCGCCAGACAATGCTGCAAACATTCCGGATCGCCGGGCGCCGAGGCGCCCGCCGGGGTGAAGGTGTCGAAGTTTTTGCCCATCCAGGCTTTGCCCCGGTAGAGCGCCGCCACTTCTCCGGCGAAATAATCGAAGCCGGAACGGATCGGCTCGGGATGTCCGACGCAGAAACAGCCGTCGTTGAAGGTCACCAGCGCCTCGGAATTGCCGACGCGCGCCGCAAGAAACCAGCAGTCCCACTGCATATGTTTGTTGTGAAATACCTCCCAGGTGTAACAGCCGTCGAACCACCAGCCGGAGAGCAGCGAACCGAATTTTTCCGCCCAGAAACGCACCGCTTCCAGATAACGCATCTGAAAGGTCCCCTGGTCGGTCCCCGGCAAGGTGTTCCAGCCGAAGCCGGCGTGCAGCGAAGGGTTGGCGTTGACTTCGCAGGGCAGGTAGCCGATCAGGCGCTTGCCGCGGGCGTCGAGCGCCTGCGCCAGCTCCAGCATCAGGTCGCGCTGCGAACAATGGCCCATCCCGGCGTAACGGTCGATCACCGCGTTGGGCGAACAGTAAAACCCGGTATTCTGCCCGAAGGTGAAAATCAGCCACTCCGCCCCGGTCCGCTCGAAGTCCCGCACGAAGCCTGCGACGTCGAAGGAATCGACCGCCCGGTCGACGTCGGAGATCTTCCGCCCCGCCCGGGTGTAGAGCTCCGGCGGCAGATAATGCACCATCAACCCGTATTTCCCGGCCATCCAACGCGCGCGTGAACCCATAAGCCCAGCCTCCTCCGGTTGTTTTCGGCAACTCTTCGGCAACTCCGGTAATATAGATGCTTCCGGAGGAAATGCCAATCCCGATGTCGATCGTCAAAATATGACGAATTTTGACATTAATACATAAATTTAACGGATTTTTTTGCCTTCATCCCAAATTTGCTCTTGACAAACGGCGGATTCCGAATATAATTATAGTATGACAGAAGCCACGATCAAATACAACAGCAAGGCGGTCCGCCTGACCGAGCAGCTGCGCAGCGACATCCGGGAGGGCAAATATCCGGCGGCCCAGCCGCTGCCCACCGAGGAGGAGCTCAGTTCTTTCTACGAGGTGGCGCGCGGAACCATGCACCGCTGTCTGCGTTCGCTGTGCGATTCGGGGGTCATCTCCCGCGACCGCCGCAAAAACCTGTGGGTCGCCGTCGACGACGGCGTTTCGCCCGGCCCCTCCGCCGGGGAAGAGCTGTGCCGGATCGGCGTTCTGCTCGGCGGTTCCCTGGACCAGATGTATTTCCTGTCCATGGCCGGCATTCAGGATTTCTGCGACCGCAACCGGCTGTACTGTGAAAAGCTGCAATACTCCGACTACGCCGGCGCCCTGGAAATCCTGCGCCACATCGACGATTACGACATCGACGGGCTGATCGTGCTGCCCTTCCTCGCCGCCGAATACATCGCACGGCTCGACGAGTTGAACCGGCGCGGCTTCCCGATCGTCGCCATCGACCACAACGCCGGATTGCCGCTGCCGCTGGTGGAGAGCGACCACGCCGGCGGCACCTACCAGGCGACCCGAAGCCTGTTGGAACGTTACCGGCGGCCGGTCTATTTCTTTTTCAGCGCGATCCGCGAAACCGAGAGCGCCAGTTACGAAGGCTACCGCCGGGCCATGATCGAAAGCGGCTTCGCCGAACGCCTCGCCGAACACACGCTGGAATTCCCCTATTCCGGCAGCAAGGTGGCGCTGTTCGACCTGAACTGTTCGCAGCAGTGTTATTTCGCGCTGGAATGGCTGCCGACGATCGAATTGCCGGTCAGCATCGTCTGCGCCAACGACTACGGGGCCTGGGGCGTCTATGAAGCCGCGCGCCAGTTGCAGATCCCCGTCGGCGAACAGATCAAGCTGTGGGGCCTCGGCGATCTGCCGCTGTGCCGCAACCTGACCCCCGAATTGTCCAGCATCCGGCAGCCGCACGAAAAAGTCGGCTTCGAGGCGGCCCGCCTGCTGAGGCGCATCATCGACCGCAGGCCTGCCGCGCCGATTCACAAACTCCTGCCCGTCACCCTGGTGGAACGGCAGTCGTCCCGATGACCCAAAAACAACCCCGCAACCATCAACAAATCGAGAAAGGCTCCGAATCATGAAAGCGCCAAAATCATTCACGCTCATTGAACTGCTCGTGGTTATCGCCCTCATCGCAATTCTCGCTTCGATGCTGCTGCCGGCGCTCTCCAAGGCGCGGGCGGCGGCGCAATCGGCCAAATGCATCAACAACCTCAAGCAGTTGGCCCTGGCCTACGTCCTGTACGCCGACGACCACGACGGTTCGCTGCGCTCGGGGAAGGCCATCCTCTCCAACGGAGCCTTGGATGCCCGTCCAGTGACTCCGACCTACCTGAATTACGAGGGGTACACCGATGACCCGGCGACCTTCTGCCCGAGCGGACCGGCCCGGACCAACCTGACCACCGACGGCAAAAACGTCCGGGAATACGTCAACTCCGGCAAGGAAAACACCTACGGCGCTTCGATATCGCTGATAGCGGCCAATTACGGCCGGGCCGACGATCCCTCCAATCTGATCCTGGTCGCCGATTCCTCCAACGGCGCCGGCGCCGCCAAGCAGATCGGCTGGATCAACCACAACAGCACCAGCGCCGACGGCGGCTGGTGCGGCCGCCTCGGCAATCACCACGGCTACCGGAGCAACATTGCGATGTACGATGGACACGTCGAAGGGTTCAAGGTCCAGTCGAACGGATTTGTCGGCAACTTCTACCAGTACAACCCCTGGGACGGCAACGCCAACCGCGACTGGTTCGCCTCCAATTGAGGGAAGCTGAAATGCGTGTTTACGGAATCCTCCTGGCGCTGTTCAACCTGGCCGCCCTCCTCGGCGGCCGGGAAATCGTCCACAGCGAATTCATCTCCGGCGCCGGAGACCTGGCCGGCTGGGAACAGCTTCGT
>JAVBSD010000049.1:0-9459 GCA_031547325.1 Victivallaceae bacterium
TTCAGCGATGTGATCAGCGTCAGCGGCACCCGGGTTTCGGTGCTGTCCAACCAGGGCGATGAAAACTTCACCGCCAAGTCGCTGACCGCGGCGCCGACCGGCTGGGTTTTCCAGGCGACCGGCGACTTCAACGGCGACGGCTACAGCGACGTGCTGTGGCGCGACATGCGCAACGACACGGGACATGTTTACGCCTGGCTGATGAATCCGGATTACACCTACACCCAGGTGGTGATGGGCGGCGCCGAGATCGACGAGTGGAACATCGTCGGGGCCGGTGATTTCAACGGCGACGGAACCGACGATGTGCTGTGGCTCAACAGCCAGACCGGGTTGATGCTCAACTGGCAGGTCAAGGACGGTGTTTTTTCCTCAAACTGCATCATTGCCGGCGCGGCGCCCGGCGAATGGAAGTTCGCCGGGGTCGGCGACTTCAACGGCGACGGGGTCGACGACATCCTGTGGCACAACCAGGAGTCCGGCCTGGGCGGCTACTGGGCGGTCAAGGACGGCACGTATGAGAGCTGGAACGATCTCGCCGGCGCTTATCCCGACGAATGGGAGATGATCGGCATCGGCGACTTCGACGCCAACGGCTACGACGACGTGCTGTGGCTGAACAAGGAAACCGGACTGGTCGGCTGCTGGGCCAACAATTTTTCCGGTCAGGTGGAGTGGAACAGCCTGGCGGGGGCCGGCGACCTGGCCGGCTGGCGTTACGACGGGATCGGCGACTATAACGGCGACGGCCGCGACGACGTGTTGTGGCGGCACACCTCCGGGCTGGTCTGCTCCTGGATCACCAGCGAGGACCGCATCGCGGTCGAGCGCAACATGATGATCGCCTGACGGGCGCCGCCGCATCGGGTTCGAGTCCCCTCCGCCGGAAAACCGGCGGCGGGGATTTTTGTTTGGCGCGGGACGACTTGAAAAAAGGCGTTTCCGGCAGTATATTAAAGCTGATAAAGTAATTTTTTAACCTGTGGGGCGGTTTGCTGAAGTTTTTTTGTGTTGTGTCGGGCGGAGTTCCGATCTGATATGAATATGCTTCCGGCAGCGCCTTGTACCGAAGGAAGACCGGCATGCCGGGAAGGGCAGAAAAAGAAGTAACCGTGCTGAATTCGCTGGGCTTGCACGCCAGGCCGGCGATGTTGCTGGCCAAGACGGCGAGCCGGTTTCATTCCGACATCCATCTGATTCGCGATGACGAGTCGGTCGATGCGTCGAGCACGCTGTCGATTCTGATGATGGCGGCGGCGATGGGCAGCGTGCTGCGTGTCGAAGCCACCGGGGACGACGCGGAAAATGCGGTCGAGGAGATTTCCAGACTCTTTGCCGGCAAGTTCGGCGAACCGGAGTAACGCGGTGTCCTGTCCGTCCGAACAACTGCAACCGTAAGAGGGAATGATGCAGGAGAAGGTAATTTCCGCCATCGGCGTTTCGCCGGGCATCGCCCTGGGGCCGGTTCGGATCATCAGTTCCAGCGGGCATCATCCGGTTCCCGAGGAGCGTACGGTCGCGGAGGCGGAGCTCGACGGTGAAATCGGGCGTTTCCAGGAGGCGCTGGACCGGACTCGCGACGATCTTGTCAAGCTGCAGCATGAACTCAATCTCAAGCTCAAGAGTTCCGATCCGGGGATTTTCGACGCGCACCTGCTGATTGTCGAGGACCGGATGCTGACCCGCGAGGTGGTGGAAATCATCCGGGAGCGGCATTTGGCCGCGGAGTCCGCTTTTTATCTGGTGATCGAGCGCTATGTCAAGGCGTTGACGGCGATGAGCGACAATTACATTCGCGAGCGCGCCGCCGATATCCGCGATGTGGGGAGCCGGGTGCTGTCGCATCTGCTGTCGCGCGAACACGGGGGATTGGGGCTGGAGCTGCCGGGTGAATGCGTGGTGATGGCGCGGGAGCTGACGCCGTCGGACACCGCCAAACTGGACCGGAGCAAGGTTCTGGCCTTTGCCACCGAGACCGGCAGCCGGAGTTCCCATTCGGCGATTCTGGCCCGTTCGATGCAGATTCCGGCGCTGGTCGGTTTGCCGCCGGCGATTTTCGAGCAGCTGCACGACGGCGAGGAGGTGATCGTCGACGGCGGCGCCGGGCGCCTGATCGTCAACCCGGGGCGTGAGACGGCGGAGCTGTACCGCGCCAAATTTCGCGAGGAGCAGAAGCTGTTCGAGGAATTGATGAAGGGCGCCCAGATGCGTCCCGACACCCTGGACGGTTTTTCGGTGCAGCTTTCGGCCAACATCGAGAGCGTCGAGGACTTGACGCAGCTGGAGCGTTTCGGTTCCTGCGGGATCGGTTTGTTCCGTACGGAGTTCATGTTCATGAACGTCGGCGCGCTGCCGGACGAGGAGGCGCAATTGGCGGTCTACCGGCGGCTGCTGGAGGGGGTCGCCGGCGATCCGGTGGTGATCCGGACTCTGGACATCGGCGGCGACAAGTTCGCCGACCTGATCGGCATGGCGCCGGAGGCCAATCCGGCGTTGGGGGTGCGCGGCATCCGTTTCAGTTTGAATTACGGCCGGGAGCTGTTCAAGACCCAGTTGCGCGCGCTGCTGCGGGCGGCTCCCTTCGGGAATCTCAAGGTGATGCTGCCGATGGTGGTCGACGTCGAGGAGATCACCGAGGTCAAGGCCATCGTGGTGGAATTGGTCGAGGAGCTGCACCGGAGCAAGGTCGAGTGCGCCGACCATTTGGAGCTTGGGGCGATGATCGAAACGCCGTCGGCGGCGTTGATGAGCGAGGCGCTGGCCCGCGAGTCGGACTTTTTTTCGATCGGCACCAACGACCTGGTGCAGTATACGTTATGCATGGACCGCGGCAACGAGCGGGTTGCCTATATGTACCGGCCGGCCCATCCGGCGGTGGCGAAATTGATCCGCAATTGCGTGCTTGCGGCGCGGGAGCGCAACATCTGGGTCGGGGTGTGCGGCGAGATTGCCGGGGACCCGTTGTTCACCGCGCTGCTGGTCGGGTTGGGGGTGCATGAATTGAGCATGCCTCCGGCTTCGATCGGTCCGGTGCGTCATGTGATCGGCAAGCTGCGGCTGCGCGACGCCGAGGCGTTGGCGGCCCGGGCGCTGATGTGCGATACCGCTGCTGAAGCGATGCGGCTGTGCCGCGCCCATCTGCAACAAGTGGCGCCGGAAATTCTGGCGTTGATAACTGGAGAACTGTGATTTTATGGAAACTGCCGCCCTGTCGAAACTGATGCGCCGCGGAAGCGAATTTCTCGGCGTCCGATATCCGGTCATCTGCGGAGCCATGACCTGGATCTCCGAACCGGGACTGGTGTCCGCGGTCGCCAATGCCGGCTGCTTCGGCTGTCTGGCCGGCGGCAACGCGCCGACCCATGTGGTGGCGGCGCAGACGGCGCGGATGCGGGAGCTTACCGACAAGCCTTTCGCGGTCAACCTGATCACCATTGCGCCGGCCTATCGCGAGCATCTGGCGATGCTACCGGATCTGCCGGTCGACTACATCGTTTTTGCCGGCAGTTTCCCCCGGGAAAAGGAAATCGAGATTGCCAAGAAGGCCGGCAAGAAGGTGTTGTGTTTCGCTTCCACGGTGTCGATTGCCGAGCGGATGATCCGTTTCGGCGCGGACGCGCTGATTCTCGAAGGCAGCGAGGCGGGCGGTCACATCGGGCATGTGTCGCTGACGATTCTGCTGCAGCAGGTGCTGTTCAAGTTCGGGGCCGAACTGCCGGTTTTCGTGGCCGGCGGGATCGCCACCGGGCGGATGATGGCGCACATGCTGCTGATGGGCGCCTCCGGGGTTCAGCTCGGCACCCGGTTTGTGATGACCGAGGAGTGCCATGTGCATCCGAAGTTCAAGGAGGTTTTCGCCAACGCCAACGCCCGCGACGCGGTTTCGACGCCGCAGTTCGATTCGCGGCTGCCGGTGGTGGCGGTGCGCGCGCTGCGCAACAAGGGGCATCAGGAATTCAGCCGGTTGCAGCTGGATTTGCTCAAGCAGCTCGACGCCGGCGAAATCAGCCGGCAGCAAGCCCAGGAAGAGGTTGAAAAATTCTGGATGGGGGCGCTGCGCCGCGCCGCGATCGACGGTGACGTCGAATCGGGGTCGCTGATGGCCGGTCAGTCGGTGGGGTTGGTCGACAAGGTGACGCCTCTGGCGCAGTTGGTCGACGAATTGCTCACCGATGCTTCCGGCGAGCTCGATTCGGTCCGAAAGCTTCTGGGGTAGGTCCTGAACGCCGATGCCGCCGAAACGGAAAACATCCTCCCGGCAATTCAGCTACCTGCCGATTTTGCTGATCGCGGCGGCGCTGGCGGTGTTGTTGACCGTTTACTGGAGCCGGACGGTGGCGCGGCGGCTGACGATGGATTTTTCCTATCCTTACGCGGCATTGCCGGCGGCGGCCGTGGCGGCGCTGGCCGACGAGAGCCTGGCGCTCAAAAGTTCTCATGAACTGGCGCGCGAAGTGGAGGGGCTGCGGCGGGTCAACGCGCTGCTGATGGCCGGCGCGTCGCGGATCGAGGAGCTCGAAGCTGAAAACCGGCAGTTGCGCGCGCTGACCGGAATGACGCCGCCGCGGCAGTACCGTTATCAGGCCTGCGAGATCATTTTGCGCGATCCGATCAGCTGGGATGAATATTTCACCATTTCCGCCGGCAGCGATTCGGGTGTTTTCGATGGCGCGGCGGTGCTGGCTCTGGTGCCGGACGGTGAGGAGCTGCGGATTGTTCTGGTCGGCGTGGTGCGCACCGCGTCGCGCCATTCGGCCCGGGTGGTGACGCTGCTGAATCCGGAGCTGAAGCTTTCGGCTCGGCTGCCGGAGGCCGACGTGGTCGGGTTCATCAACGCCGAGGGCAGCGGACATGCCGGTCCGGGCGCGGTCGAATTGACCTATCTGCCGTATCAGGGCGCTTACGCGCTGGGGGAAGAGGTGACCACGACCGGTTTGGAGACGCTGGTTCCGGGCGGCATCGCGATCGGGACGCTGGCGGAGCTGGAGCCGGAGAACCTGCTCTTCGGCGACCGCAGTTACCGGCGCGGGGCTCTGCAGCCGTTGGCCGACTTCAACAAGCTCCGCCAGGTGATCGTGGTGGTGCTGGACCGCGATTCCCGGAGGTAGGGAGCGATGCGGATCCCTCTGATCATCACGGTGACGCTGGCGGCGGTGGCGGCGGAATTGTGGCTCGGCAATTTTGCGGTGGCGCTGCCGCTGGCGGCGTGCGCGGTGTTCTATTTTACGGCGGCCTGGGGGTACCGGTTCGGGTTGCTGGCGCTGCTGCTCTGCGGGTTGGCGCCGGAGCTGATTTTGCAGCGTAATTTTCTGTTGGCGCTGGCGCCGCTCGGGGTTTATTGGCTGGCGCTGTACTGGCGCGCCGGCGGGCGGACCCGGTCGCTGGCGGCGGCGATGCTGCCGGGGCTGTTGATCGGGCCGCTGGCGCTCGGTCCGTTGTATTTGTGGCGGCTCTGGGCGTTGGGCTGGCGGCGGGTCGGCTTCGATGAAATGGCGGCGTGCATTCTTTTCGCGATGTTTTTCTGCGCCTTCTGGCTGCCGCTGGCGGTCCGTTTCCTGGACTGGATCGCGGAAAGGCTGGGGCTGCCGCAATACCGGGGTCTGGAGCAGTGAGCGCGCGGCATGAAAAACAACGCCGGCGCGAAGCGCGCGCTTCCGGCGGCGAGTCGCCGGGGGGGGCGCGCTGGCGGCTGGTCGTGGTGGCTGTGCTGCTGCTGGCCGGTCTGGGCGTTCTGTCGGTCCGGCTTTATTTCGAACAGATCCATCGCGGCGAAAACCATCGCGAACAGGTGGCGCGGCAGTCGATCCGGCGCATCCGCATTCCCGCGCCGCGCGGGCGGATTTTGTCGAGCGACCTGACGGTGCTCGCCGACAATCTGGCCCGCTACGACGCGGTTTTCTATCTGGAGGAAATGCGCCAGCCGGGGGCGCGGCGGCGGATGCTCGACTACGCGATGGACGCGGCCCGCGAGCTGGCGGCGCGCTTCAACCGGGACAACCCGGTCACCGAGGCGAAGCTGCTGTACTGGGTCAATCATTATCCGGGGCTGCCTTTCGTCGCTTTCGAGGGGCTGTCGCCGGAGGAGCTGGCGGTTTTTTTCGAGGCGGCGCCCTATTGGCGCGGGCTCGGCGTCGAAACCTGTTACGAACGGATTTACCCGTGCCGGAGCCTGGCCGCGACGCTGATCGGCTACGTGCGCAAGGACGATCCGAGCGAAGCGGCGGACCGGCGGGAATTTTTCTATTATCTTCCCGACTGGGGCGGCCGGGGCGGCGTGGAGCGTTTTTTCAACGGCGCGGTTTCGGATGCGATCCGCGGTCTGCGCGGGGTTCCCGGCTACTCGCTGGTCCAGGTCGACCACCTGGGCTACGTCCGCCGCGAGCTGATCGAAACGGTGCCGCCGGAGCCGGGCAGCAATGTGGTGCTGACCATCGACGCGCGGGCGCAGCAGATTGCCGAAGAGCTGCTGAGGGGCAAGGTGGGGGCGATGGTGGTGCTCGACGCCGATTCCGGCGAGGTGCTGACCCTGGCGACTGCTCCGGGGTACGACCTGATGAGCTTCATGCCGGGAATTTCCAGCGCCGAGTACCAGGAGCTGCTGGAGGACCCCGACCGGCCGCTCTTGAACCGGTCGATTCAGGGGACGTATATGCCCGGTTCGATCATCAAGCCATTGGTGGCGCTGGCGATTCAGAACGCCGGAGTTTCTCCGGAGGAGGAGATCGTCTGCGACGGCCGAACCCAGATCGGCGACGCGGTGATCCGCTGCACCGGGGTGCATGGGCCGACCGATCTCGGGCGGGCGCTTGAACGCTCCTGCAACGATTATTTCGTTGAAATGGGTATTCGGACCGGTCTCGACGCCGAAGCTCTGGTCTTCCGTTCGGCGGGCCTGGGGCGCGATCCCGAGCTGGAGTTGAACGCGGCGCACGGGCAGCTGCCCGACCGCGAGGAGTTTCGCCGACGCGAACGCCGCGCCTGGAACAGCCACAATACCGGGTTGTTGTCGATCGGGCAGGGGATGATCAGCATTTCGCCATTGCAGGCGGCGGTGTACACCGCCGCGCTGGCCAATGGCGGACGGCTGCTGCGTCCGCACATTCTCAAGAGCATCAACGCCCGCGACGGGCGGGTGCTTTACGCGACGCCGGTGGTGGAGACCGGCCGGCTGGAGGCTTCGAAGGCGGCGCTGGACGAAGTGCGTTCCGGGATGCGCCGGGTGGTCGAATTCGGTTCGGGCCGCTCCGCCGCCAATCAGGCGCTGGAGCTTTCGGGCAAGACCGGCACCGCCGAATTCGGCCCCCGCGACCGGCTGCGCAAAAACACCTGGTTCATCGGCTTCGGCGAACGCAACCAGCGGCGCTATGCGATTGCGGTGCTGGTCGAGGATTCGGCTTCCGGGGGGCGCGACTGCGCGCCGTTGGCGGCGGCATTTTTCCTGCGTTACCTCGGGGCGGAGGGCGTCACGCAGTGACGAAACGGCGGCCGCCGGGGTGTTCCGCCAGGTCGGAGAGCGCCCAGACCAATGCGTCGAGGCGGTCGGGGCTGTGGTTGCAGGCGGCGCTGCCGTAGCTGTACAATTCCTCTTCGAGTTCGGGAAATTCTCCGGCGTGGTGGACCAGCCGCCGTTCGTAGAGGGCGGCGATGGGTTCGGCGCGGGCGACTTTGCCCCGGGAGGCGCGGACGGCGCGGTAGCTGACATTGGCGTTGGCGCTGCGCAGCGCGAATTCGATCAGTTCTCCGCCCTGGTTGACTTCTCCGACCACGCGGTCGGCGCGGAAGCGGTTGTATTCGGCGATGACCCGGTCGACCCACTGTCTGGGGGAGGCTTGAATGGAGGCGTCGGAGAGGACGTAATAGCGTCCGGCGTCGTCGCGTCCGGCGGTGACGATGCCGGTGGCGTCGCCGGAGCCGGTGACGGCGGGGTCGACGCCGACCACGATTCGCGCCAGGCCGGCGGGCGGTGCGGCGACCCGGGTGGCGGCGATCATGTCCGGGGTCCACAACGCGCCTTCGCGGTCGTCGCTCCATGCGCCGTCGAGGAAGCGGCGGCGTTTCATTTCGCTGAGACCGGCCAGGGTTTCTTCGAGGTATCCGTCGGGCAGGTTGCCGCGGTTGCCGGAGGGGTTCATCACCATGCTGGCGTAGTGGCCGGGGAAGCGCAGCGGCGCGCCGGATTCGGGGTCGCGGCGTTCGACGAACAGCGTGTGGCACCAGTGGGATTTGCCGGTGGGGTTGCAGTCGAAGTAGGCGCGGTTGCGCAAGGCGCATTTCTGGGCGAGGCGGGTCAGCGCGGTGGCGACGCCGGAATAGGCGAGCTCGGAGCATTCGTTGAAGTACATGGTGGCGAATTCGCGGCCGAGGATTTTGTCGGCGCGGCGGTCGTCCTCGAGTCCGCCGCACCAGATTTCGGAATGGTTGGGGAGGGTCAGCGTGCAGTCGGCCTGATGGCGCCGCGCCCGCAGTTTGGGGTAGGCGACTTCGAGCACTTTTGGGAGGGTGTCGAGCCAGATGGAGCTTTTGACGGCGTTGGCGTGGCGGCGCAGGATGGCGTGGCGGCTGCCGGGGGCGCGCAGCGCCCGCACCAGGATGGCGTAGATCAGGATGAAGCTTTTGCCGGAGCGCGATCCGCCGAAGAGGAGGGTGTTGCGCGCCGGCCCGGAGAGCAGCGTCAGGGCGCGCTGCTGGTCGGGGGTTTTGATGAAGGTTGACATGAGGGGTCCTTTTCCCACCGCTTCGGGATGTCGTGTTTCGCGCCTCAATCGGCTGCTGGGGAATATTTTATTTGACAATCGGCGGACCGGAGGCTATATTTGGAATGAGACGTTGTGAAAAGTTCGATTTTTTATCGGAAAATAGTTGCGGTTTGGCCGCAACAACGGTATATTAGCTGTAGCGAGTGGTGTTTCAGCTATAACGAAAGCGGGCAACATGAAGTATCGGATACCGGGCCGCCGTCGCGGATTCACCTTGGTGGAACTCTTGGTGACGATCGCGATCATTGCGATTTTGAGCGCTCTCGGCGTCGGCGCGTATGTCATGGTCAGCGCCGGATTGAAGAAATCCCGCACCGAGACCGCGATCACCCAGATCGCGACGACGCTGGAAAATCTTCATTCCAAGTTCGGTTACTATCCGATGCCGAACGCCGCCGGCCAGCTGCAGTTGGGGACTTTGTCTTCGGTTGAGGCCTTGACGCCCGACAAGATCGACTTCGGAGGCAGCTATCCCGGCGCCTTTCGCAAAAGTTTCGCCGACTCGATTTCTCTTGAGGACCTGAAGCGTATCTGCGTCATCGTCAACGACAAAATCGTGATCGCCGACAATTGGGAACGCCCGTTGCGTTACCGGGTGCCGGGGGCGGTCAATACGCACACTTTCGACTTGGACAGCGCCGGCCCGGACGGCATATTCGGTGCAGACGCCGAAGGCGTGGTCGACGACATCGGCAATTACTGA
>JAVBSD010000224.1:0-3155 GCA_031547325.1 Victivallaceae bacterium
TTCATCCCGGCGACGGCGGACTGGTCTTCGAAGCCGACGAAAGCGACAAAAGCCTGCTCGAATACACTCCGGATTACGCGCTGGTGCTCAACATCGGCACCGACCATTATGAAAAGGACGAGCTGGCCCGGGTCTTCGGCGAATTCATCCGCCGCGCCCGCCTGGGCGCGGTGCTCTCCAGCGAAGTCGCCCGCGCCGTCCGCCCCTGGCTGCCGCCGGAGCTGCCGCTCCGGATCGTCGACTTCTCCGGCGTCGACCACTACGAAATCGTCGACGGCGAAGCCTACGCCGAAATCGAAGGCTGCCGCGTCAAACTGCCCCAGCCCGGCATCCACACCGCCGGCAACCTGCTGGCGGTCAAAGCGATGCTGGAAACCCTCGGCTACGACGCCGAAAAAATCGTCCCGGCCCTGGAAAACCTCTCCGGCGTCTGGCGGCGCAGCGACTTCGCCGGCCGCGGCCGCAACGGAGCACGCTTCTGCGACGACTACGCCCACAACCCGGAAAAGATCGCCTGCGTGATCGCCGGGGCGCAGGAGCTCGCCGGCCCGGCCGGGCGGGTGATCGCCCTCTTTCAGCCGCACGGCTACGGTCCGCTCGGCTTCATGCGCGACGAACTCCACTGTCAGCTCGCCGCGACCCTGCGGGAGCGCGACCACTTCATCCTGCTCGAACCCTACTACGCCGGCGGAACCTCCAGCAAGAGCCCGTCGTCGCGGGAGGTCTGCGAGGATTGGCGCGCCAGGGGCGGCATCGCCCATCTGCACTATGCCGGCGTGCCGGACGGCAACCGCCAGGCCGGACGCGCCGAAGCCGAAGCGCTGCTCGACGTCCTGAAACCCGCCGCCGGAGACATCGTCATGACTCTGGGCGCGCGGGACAATTCACTCTCGGATTGGGCGAAAGAGCTGAGCAAGCGTTATTGACAGCAGGACTCGTCCTGCTGGTGCAAAACCCACTTCATGTTGATCACCGAGGCGATGCCCGATTCCAGGTCGGTGATCGGATGCACGCGCACCCGGCGGTCGACGCACAGCGCGTAGTCGAACAGTTCGCTGACCAGCTGCCGGTCGTGCGACACCATCAGCACCGTCATTTGGCGGTGAAGCCGGCGCAGCAGCTCGTAGAAATGCTGCTGCGCCACCGGATCGAGGCTGCTCAACGGTTCGTCGAGCAGCAGGATCTCCGGCCGGGTCGCCAGCGCCCGGGCGATCAGCACCCGCTGGCGCTGCCCGCCCGACAACGTGGCGAAAGACGCCCGTTCCATCCCGTCCAGCTCCACCTCGCGCAGCGCCCAGGCGGCGATCCGGCGGTCCTCCCGGGAATAACGCCAGCGCCAGCGCGACGTCAACCGCCCCATCAGCACCACCTCTCCGACGCTGACCGGGAAGCCCTCGTCCAATTTGAAATACTGCGGCACGTAACCGATGCGCCGGCAGGCCGCTTTCGGCGCGGCGCCGCCGACCGTCACCGAGCCGGAAACAGGTTCGCAAATGCCGAGCAGAAGCTTGAATAAAGTGGATTTGCCGCCGCCGTTGGGGCCGACCAGGCAGACCATCTCCTCCGGGCGGATTTCCAGGTCGACTTCTTCGAGCACCAAATCCCGCGGCCGGTAGCCGAACGAAACCTTCCTGAAGACGATCAATGGCTCACTCATCGGCGAAGCCCTCCGCCAGCGCCGTCCCGATCCGGCGGAAATTCGCCGCCAGGTCGGGGTCCAGGGGATCGATTTCCGCCACCTTCCCCCCGATGGCCTCGGCCACCGCCCGCGCCGGCGCCTGATTGTACTGGGGCTGAACGAAAATGCTGCGGATGCCTTCGGCCCGGGCGGCGGCGGCCAGTTGGCGCAGCTGGCGCGGCGTCGGCGACTTGCCGCCGGCTTCGATCGCCACTTCGCGCAGGCCGCAGGCGTCGGCGAAGTAGCCGAACGCCGGATGGTAAACGTAAAAAGCCCGCCCCTGATAAGGCGCCAGCGCCTCCTCCAGCTCGGCCGCGACCGCGGCGAACTCCGTTTCCACGGCCTCGGCCCGCTGCCGGAATTCATCGGCGTATTCGGGGCGCAGCTCGGCCAGTTTGGCGGCGATGTCGCCGGCCAGGATCGCGGCGTTGCCCGGACTCATCCAGATATGCTGGTCGTAACCGGAGTGGTGAACCTCCCCCCCGGCGTCATGATCGGCGTCCTCGCCCGAAAGCGGCCGCCGGGGAATTTCGCCGCCGATCCCGCACGAGGCGACGCCGGAACGCTCCAGCACCGGCAGGATGATCTGCTCCTCGAACCACATGTCGCACAGGAAATACATGTCGCATTCGGCAATCGCCCGGAGCTCGGCCGGGCTCGGCTGGTAATCGTGCGGACTGCGCCCGGACGGCACCGCGGCCCGCGCCGCGACGCGTTCGCCGCCGACCTCCCCGATCAGCCGGGCGACCGGAGCGACGGTGGCGAAGAGCTTCAGCGGCTCCTCCGCCGCCGTCACCGCCAGGGCGAAGGCCAAAGCGAGCAATGTGACCGGAATTTTCCTCATAACCCCATACTATATCCCGTCCCGGCCGTTTGCGCAAATCATCTCGGAACCTCAAACTCCTCGACCGGGACTCCGGCCATGGCGTTGCGTTCGGCTTTGACCATCCGGATGCGGCGCCACGCCCCGGAGCGGAACCGCAGCCACACCAGCACCCCCTCGGAAAAGGTGCAGCAGGCCCAGTAAAACCAGACCCAGGCCAGATGCACCTGGAAAACCTTGACCAGGATCAGGATTCCCGGCACCACCAAGAGCCAGTTGCAGCAGGTGTTGATGACCAAGAGCGACCGGGTGTCGCCGGCGCCGCGCAGCCCGCCGCCGAAGGTGAATTTCAAGGTGTCGGCGAAGTTCCACGCCGCCGAGGCGATCAGCACCACCCTGGCCACCGCCACCACCTCGTCGAAATCGATCTCCCCGGTCGGATCGTCGGGACGGAAAAACGACGCCAGCTGCTCCGGAAACAGCACATAGAGCAGCCCGGTCAGAAAGACGAAAACCAGAATCAGCCGCCAGGAGCGGTAAGGCACCACCGAGGCGACCTTCTTGCGCTTGCGCCCGATGTACTGGCCGCAGACGATCGCGGTGGCGTCGGCCACGCCGACCAGCGGCATGAAGGTCAGGTTGTTGATCGAAAAA
>JAVBSD010000374.1:0-3219 GCA_031547325.1 Victivallaceae bacterium
TCTTCGCCTTGATCGTCTATCTGCTGGTGATTCTGACCGGGCTGGAGCGTGGTTTCCGGCCGCGGCAGGTCCGGAATGACGCCGGCGGGAACGATTCGGACATGGATTTTTAACCATGATGGAAATCGACGACTTCTTTCGCGCGCCGGTGTGGTATCCGATCCTCAGCGAACACACCTTCACCACCTACTTCGTGCGCCTGGCGCCCGAGGAGATTCTGGCGTTGGCCGAAGGCGAGGAGAAGGGGCCGGCGGTCGAAGAGGTCATCAAACGCCTCCAGTACCCGCTGGACGCCACGCCCGGCAATTGCTTCATCATCACCGACAAATGCGCGCCGACCGACACCGAGCGCTTTCTGTACAAGCACGGCGCGGTGTATTCGCCGGAGAGCGCCTGGAAATATCTGGTGCTGAGCGCCAAGGTGCGCCGGGCGGCCCAGGCCGGCGAGGTCGAATACATCGGCGTCAGGCCGTACCGGCGGATGGACCGGACCCGGGAGTTCCGGCTCTTCATCGCCGACGGCAAGCTGGCGGCGATGAGCCAGTACAACCTGGCGCGCCACTTCCGGCGGCTCGAAGGCATTCGCGACGCGCTGTGGAAACGCGCCGCCGACTGGTTCGAGGGGGTGAAGGGCGAAATTCCGCTGGACCGTTATACCATGGACATCTACTTCACCGGCGACAACCGGACGTTGATCATCGATTTCAACCCCTGGGGACCGCCGACCAGCCCGCTGCTGCTGAACCGTTGGGAACGCAGCTGGGAACCGCCGCCGGGGCTGCTGCTGATGCCGAAGCCGACCCGGCTCTCGGGCGATGTCAACGTGTCGTTCTGACCGGAAGGGGGCCTGGTCATGAAAATCCGCACCCGGCTCACCGGATTTTTTCTGCTGACGCTGACGGTGTGGAGTTTATTCCTGGTCTGGGTCAATCTGGAGTTTTACCGCCGCGAACGCAGCCACTTCCTGATCGAGAGCTTCAATCAGCGCTTGAGCCTGATGATGGCGATCATCGCCGGCGAATCTCGCGACGCTCTCTACCGCGGGCTGACCGGGGACGAGCTGGCGGCGGCCAAGCTGCGGGCGCTGGAGCTGGTGCGGGCCGCCGACATGCCCAATTACACCGACGGCTATCCGATGATCTTCGACTCCGACGGCAAATTGCTCTACCAGCCGGAGTATGTGACCGGGGAGACGGGGTTGCCGCCGCCGGAGCTGGAGGTGGAGCGGTTGTACAACTACGGCTTCGGGGACTTCAATCTGCGGCTTTCCGACGGCCGGCGCCGGCATGTGATCTGCGGGGTGGTGCCGACGTGGCACTGGGTGGTTTTTTACAGTTTCCCGTCGGAGCGGGCGAGCTGGCGCGAGGTGGCGATGGGGGCGCGGACCCGGCTCGGGGTGACTGCGATCGGCTGTGTGCTGCTGTCGGCGGTGCTGTTGTTCTTCATCATCCGGCGTTCGCTGAAGCCGATCGACCGGCTCACGCTCAAGGCCGAAGCGGTCGCCTCCGGCAAATTCCCGCCGCCGGAGCCGTTTTATCCGCCCGACGAGTTCGGCGCGCTGAGCCGGGCTTTCGACGACATGAGCGAACGGCTGCGCGCCAGCAATGAAACCAGCGAACGCGTCAACCGCGACAACCGCGAAGTGCGCAATTTCCTGGCGGCGATCTTCAATTCGGTGGACCTGCTGGTGGCGGCGGTCGACCGCGACCATAAAATCACCTTTTTCAACCGCAGCATCGCGCTTTACGCCGGGGGAGGCCCGGCCGCGGGGGGCGATTTGTGGCGGACGCTGCCGTGGCTGGCGGCCGAACGCGGCTGGCTGGAGGCGCAATTGCGGGATCAGGTGTCCCGGGAGCGGCTCGGGGTGCGTTTCGTCATCGGCGGCGCCGAATATTGGTTCGACGTCCTGACCACGCCGCTCCATGACGCGGGGGTTCCCGGCGCGGTGTTGATTCTCAAGAACGTCACCGCGATGATGCGCCAGCAGGAGCAGCTGCTCCAGGCCCAGAAGCTCGAAACCATCGGCACTTTGACCGGCGGCATCGCCCACGACTTCAACAACGTCCTGGCCGGCATTCGCGGCGCGCTGTCGATGATCCGCCTGGCGCCGGACAATCCGGAGCAGGTCGGGGAATTCACCGGCATCGCCGAGTCGGCGGTCGAACGCGCCGCCGGGCTGATCAGCCAGCTGCTGGCGTTGGCGCGCAAGACGCCTTTTGCGCCCGCCGTCATCGACTGGTCCGAACGCATTCGCGCCGTGGCCGCGATCGCCCGCGGCAGTTTTGGCGCCGGCATTCGTCTCGATCTGGTTTTGCCTGCCGATCCGGCCTGGATCGAAGCCGATCCGGTTCAGATGGAGCAGGTGATTTTGAATCTTGCGGTCAACGCCGAGCAGGCGGTCCGCGCCTCGGGGCGCACCGACGGCGCGGTTGCGATCGGGTTGGAGCCGGTCGAAGAGGGGCGGCGTTGGGAAATGCGGGTTTCCGACAACGGGACGGGAATTGCGCCCGAGGTGATCGGGCGGATTTTCGATCCGTTTTTCTCGACTCGCGCCACCGGGCGCGGCACCGGGCTCGGGCTGGCGATGGTTTACACCATCGTCGACCGTCACGCCGGGGAGATCCGGGTCGAATCCGAGCCCGGCCGGGGAACGGTTTTCCGCATCCGTCTTGCGGCCAGGCAACGGCCTCCGGCGGCGCCGGAGCCGTTGCGGGAGCAGGCGCGGGCGGTGCGGCCGGAAACGGTTCTGGTGGTGGATGACGAGGAGGCGATTTTGCGCGGCGTCGCCGGGTTGCTGGGCAGTTTCGGCTGTCATGTGTTCACTGCTTCGGGCGGCCGGGAGGCGTTGGAGATTTTCCGGGAGCACGGGGATGCGATCGGTCTGGTGATTCTCGACATGGCGATGCCGGGGATGGGGGGGGATGAGGTCTACCGCGAATTGGCGGCGCTTCGGCCCGGGCTCCGGGTGGTGTTGCATTCGGGGCGGCCTGACGATCCGAGGATTGCGCCGACGTTGGCGGCGGGGGCGGCGGGGTTGCTGGTTAAGCCGGCGTCGCCGGAAGAGTTCCGCCGTTTGATCCAGGCCCCCCAATAGAAAAATAGCAGGGCCGCCGCGAAGCTTTGGCCAGGGTCCGGGTGGGTCCCGCCTGGCGCGGTCCGGCCGCGCCATCGGGCGTGCGCATCAAACCTTTATTTCTTGACCGGCGGCTGAGCCTTGGG
>JAVBSD010000078.1:0-5294 GCA_031547325.1 Victivallaceae bacterium
GTTGTTCACGATGTCACCTTGCTCGATCGCCGCGGCGAAATCGACCGGGATCAGCCGGTCGCCGCGGATGAACAGCGAATTCTGGAAATCCGCCGCGTCGAGCACCTCCCCGTCGAAATACCGTGTCGAAGAGCCGCCGGACTTGGCGAACAGGTCGCTGACCCGCAGGCCGTTGCTGATGTCGTACATGCCGGGCTGCTTCACGCCCCCGGCGATGGTCACCCGCTGCGACCGGATCTCGGCGGGCGTGATGCCGACGACGGGATCCTTGATGAATTCCGCCAGCGGCTCCTCAATCTTGCGGCAGGCCTCCTCCAACGTGAGCCCGGCGACGTGAACCTGGCCGACGAACATCATGCCGATGTGGCCGTCCGGGGTCACCGGGGTCAGCGCTTCCATATCCGGGTGATTGTAGACCTTGATGGTCAGTATGTCGCCGGCGTCGAGCGTGTATTTGGGCAGCGGTTCGGCGGCGAGCGCCACCAGCTCCTCCAACCGCCGCGCCCGTTCCTCGTCGGTGAGGTGGGAGACTTCGACCGCCTCCAGGTTTTCGCCGATCAGCTCGGGATACTCGTCGAGCCCCTGGGTCCCCCGGTTGTAGACATCGCAGGAGACACAGGCGCAGAGCAATGCCGCGGCCGCCGCCAAAATGATCGAATATCGTTTCATCGCCATCATCAATACTCCCCGGTGTTCCGGTTTTTTTCGCCCGTCATGATCGCCAAAGTCGCGCAGCCGGTCTTTTCCTGCAGCTTGACGGCCAGCCGCAGCAATTTCCGCGGCGTGGTCCCGGCGCCGAAATAAAGCAGCGCGCAGTCGCAAATCTCCATCGTCTGCCGGAACAACAGATCGGCGCCGGAGGGCGCTTCGTCCTCCCGGTTGATGAGCACCGTGTCGTAGCTTTCCAGCAAAGTCCGCAGGTCATTTTTCAGGAGCTCAGCCTCCGCCGGCGACAGATTACCGGGCTGGGCCACCGGCATAATCCCGCTGTCGCCGAACTTCTGAACCGCCGCCAGCAAGGTCTCCTCGGAGCTGATCTCCTGGCTCATGCCGAGCCGCAGACGGAAAAACCGGGTCCCGTTCATGCGGAACGCCCACTCCAGGGCCTCACGGATTTCCGGCGAAACGGAACTGCCCTCCAGCGCCGTTTCAAAAAGGATGCGCTTTCCCGCCGCCGCCGCCAGGAATTCGTGGCTGATTTTCTGCGCGGCATGTTCACGCGAAACGGAATCCTCCGCATATCCGGGGTAACTCCCGAGCAGCTTCAGCTCGGAGAAGCAGGCCAGCTCGGCGGCGTTCCGGACCCTGCCGAAGGCGAATTCGAACCAGACCAGCATAATTCAGGCGAGTCCTGTCGCCCACAGCGCCAGCACCACGCACAGAGCCGCGCTTTTTTTGGTAAACAGCGGCTGGGACTCGGCGTCGGCAGCCCGTTCCACCAGAGTGATGTCGTTGGGCACGGCGGCGACCAGAAGCTGCAGCTCGCTGATGGCTTCCTCGGTCGCGTGGAGAATCTCCACCAGGGAGGCGCGCTGAATTCCGGCCTCGTTGTAGGCGGGCATCAGCTCGGTCAGCTCGGCAACCGCTTTCTGGTGCCTGGCGACTTCCGCGTTCAACGCCTCGCGGTTTTCATACAGAAATTCCAGCTTTTCCAGGGTCGCCCTCAGGGCTTTTTCCAATTCGTCCCACATCGCGAGATTTTCGGGAGAGAAATCCGAAATGTCGTTCTTCTCCAGGAACTCCCGGTAGGATTTCCGGGAATGCTCCAGCTCGGAGACGACGATGCGGATCTTCGGATTCAGGTCGGTGTACAGCTGCTGAAGACGCATCACCTCTCTTTCCAGGCGCTCCTGGTCATTCAGGAATGCCTGCAATTGCGTGGCGTACTGCAGACCCTTCCGGCTGGTGTCCTTCAGCTGTTCCTCCAGCTTTTTCCGCTTGGCGTCCTCGTTGGCGTACTGGACGTTGGTATCGGAGAGCAAGGCGAGCTCATCGGAAACCACCTTGCGCAGACGCTCCAGCTCCTGATACGGAGTCAGCGCCCCCGACACCGCGGCCATCTCCTGCTGCTTGCGTTCGCAGGCGAGAATCGCCTTCTCCAATTCCTTCTTGCGGTCCAGCAGGGTCGTCATCTGGGAGGAGAGATCCCGGTTCCGGAAGGTGGCGTATTCCTCCATGCAAACCGTGGTCAGGGAGTTGACCAGATTCACCGCCGTGTCCTCCCGGCCGGCGGCGACCGTCACGATAATCAGGTTCGGCTTGTTTTTTTCAACGGCGATCTCGCTCTGCGTGGGCAGCCCGCCGGCGACGCCGAGCCGGTCCTGGGCCTGCCGGAGCACGGTCTGCCGCGAAAACAGCTCCTGGGCCTGCCGGATGTCGACCGTTCTGAATTTCAAGCTCTGTCTGGGATAAAAGAACATCTTCGACTGCGCGACGAAGCGTTCGTTCGAACGATAGGATTTCACGGCCACCGCCCCGGCGCACATCCCTCCGACAAGCAGAAAAACCAGCAGCGAAATCGGCCAATGCTTCAACCAGAGGCGCAGGAAAAGCTTCCTGTAGGCCTCGAGCTTTCTGAGCTGCTCCCGCTCTTGTTGATTTCCGGATGTTTCCATAGCACTTTCTTCTCGGTTATTCATCGACAGTTCATAACTCCATCTTCGTCCATGCAGCGTTCATGGATCAGTCTTTCATCGGTTGTTCATTGGAATGCGAGCCACCCCCGGCGCAACCGCCGCGGCACCGTCACTCCGCCCGACGCCAGCGCCTCCGGCGTCAACGCCAGCAGAATTCCGGACAATTCGGACAGCACCCGCACCAGCGGAACCTCCAGCAGCCGGCGGATCCCCGCCAATGAACGGATTTTATACAACCAGCGCAGGGCATTTTTGATACGCCCCTCCCCGGCAAAACACATCTTGCGCAAACGACGCACGGCGGCTTCGGGAGTTCCGCCCCCTCCGGCCAGAATCCCCAGCCCGGCCGCCCAGAAATCTCGAATCCGGCACCAGGCGGCAACCGTCCCGGAATAGTACGAATCCTCCGGCATGAACTTGAAATCGACCGCCGACGCATACATCCCGGCCCACCCGTCTCCATCTCCACGCTCCCCGAGCCAGGCGGCGATTTCATCGCGGCGCTCGACCGCACGCCAGCGGTAACGGCCGGCGGCGATGAGGATCGCGTCCCCGGTCCCGAGGACCGCTTTGTTCAAATTCCGCCGGATGAAATCCCCGTCGCCGGAGCTTCCGGCAATCTGTTCCGCGGCCAGCAGCAACCCCATGCCGCGGCTGACCATCAGCCGGACGCCCTCGATGAGCGGAATCCCGCTTTCCGGCAGTTGCGGCAGCGACGCCAGCACATCGGAATCGCCGAGAATCTGCCAGTGACCGTACTTCAGCTCCTGAAACATCAGGCGGTTTCGCACCGCGCCGAGCTCTCCGAGATTCTTGGGCGGACCGAAATCCACCTCGACACCGAGACGGCGGCTCCATTCGCGCGAAACGCCCTCAAGCTCTTCGGCGATCCGTTTCCGCCCGCGGCGGGAAACTCCGTCGGTAAAGACGAAAAAATCCAGATCGTTGTACAAACCGAAGGTCCCGTCGGCATTCCGCCGCACCCCGCCCTCGCCGCGGCCGTAGCCGCCGCCCAGGCAGAGCCCGGCCAGCCGCGTGGAAACCGCGCGCTCCACCCCGGCGGCAATCTCCGGGATGGCCGCCGCCAGCAGGGTTTCCACCTCCGGCAACCGCTTCTCAGCGCAGTTCGAATGTGTTCTGAAAGGCGTCACGAGTTGTAAACATCCGGTTGATCATGGCTTTCAACACCGTTTGCAGCACCAGCCAGGGGCCGCGGTGGTGGGTAAAATAGATATCGTCCAGCAAACGCTGGTAACGGTTCCGCCCGATGGACAGGCTCTCGGAAAAACGGAAGACCCCGTCTCCCCTCGGCCCCCGCCGGACCAGGGCGCATTTGCCGCGCATCGCCGACCACAGCTTCGGATAGCGGTCCATCGACAGTTTGTAATACCACAGCCCGCTGCGGCGGCCCAGGCCCAGCAACCGGCACAGGCAGAACGGAATCAGGCCGACGATGGCCAGCACCGCCGCCAGCCCGCACTCAAACAGGGTGGTGAAATTGATGCCCTTCTGGTACCGGCGCAGGTCGCCGGCGACGCCGCCGTCGCCCAGATCGATGTACTCCCCGGCCGCCGGGTCGATGATCCGTCCGGAATCCAGAATCTTGTCATGAAACTCCATATTCTTGCCGACGAAGGTGTTGCCAAGAACAACCGTATGCTTCAAATAGTTGCCGTTGTCGACCGCCACATTGCGGCCGACGATCACCCCGTCTTCGAGGATGCAACCCTTGCCCAGACTGATGTTGTCGCAGAGCAAAACCGGCGGCGCGATCTTGCACCCCGGCCTGATTTCGACATTCATGCCGGTGAGAACGCCGTTCTCGACCAGATACCCGGGCAGGACATGCCGCCCCGGCGAACGCAGCAGCTGGAAATTCAAATCGAAATACGCCTGCAGCGTACCGATCCGGCGCTGGGGCAGCCGGCTGCGCATCAGGCGGCCCTCCCGCCGGATATAGAGCCCGTCCGCGGTCGCGGCCCCCGGCTCCACCGGCTCCAGGTCGGCGCAGAGCTCTTCCAGCGACTCCGGCTCCGGCAAAATCGGACCGTGGAAGACCACGACGTCGTCCCCGCCGGCGAAAGCGTGGTTTTCCGCCAGGAGCGCGGCGACGTCGTCCTGGAGCGCCGCCCCGCGGTAGGCGAGCTTCAGCGACCAACGGCCGCCGTCCCCCAAACGACGCTGAAAATCAGGATCGAAACAGTAGTCCAATACCAGAATATCCTCTATCCCGAGCCTGGCGGCGATGTCGATCAGATATTCGGCGAACTCCTTGCCCGCCAGCGGCAGAGCACACAGACTCCGCTCCGGAAAAAACTAGGCGCACCACGGACAGGCGCGGCTGTAAGGATGAATCAGGGCTTTCATGAGCTTAATACGCTCCCTTTCCGGTCAGGATGGCGGGAATGGTCTTCAGCAAAATCCAGAAGTCCCGCAGAAAGCCCCGGCCGGCGATATACTCCTTGTCCAATTCCACCTGCCGGTTGAACGGCAGATCGCTCCGCCCGGAAATCTGCCAGATGCAGGTCAATCCGGGAATGACGTTCAAGCGCTTGCGGTCCTCCAGCGTATACTGCCTGACCTCGTCCGGCAGCGGCGGCCGCGGCCCGACCAGACTCATGTCGCCGAGCAAAACGTTGAACAACTGCGGCATTTCAT
>JAVBSD010000291.1:0-2936 GCA_031547325.1 Victivallaceae bacterium
CGAGGCGTTCGAGCCAGCCGGCGCGGTCGCGGTAGGTGAAGCGGCGCGCCAGGTATCCGGCGAGGTCGAGTCCGGCCTCGCCGGGGCGCACCCGGCTGGCGACGATCCGGCGCGAAAAGTCCGGCTCAGCCGCACTTCCAGGAATAGAGCAGGGCGACTTCGTCACAGTTGTCCTGTTTCGGGCAGTTGTTGCAGTCGCACCAGATTTTTTCCGGGAAGAGCTCGCGCCCGACCTTGGTGAAGCCGAGTTTCTCGAAAAATTCCGGCACGCAGGTCAGGGTGAACAGCCGGTAGCCTTCGGGGACGCGCTCCTCCAGCCACAGCCGGGCGGATTCCACCAGTTTGCGGCCGATGCCGAGACTGCGGCACTCCGGATCCACCACCAGCGAACGCACCTCGAAGAGCCGGTTGCCGAAGTCGCGGACCGCGACGCAGCCGAGCAGGCGGTCGCCCTGGACCGCCACCCGGAAATTCCGGAGGTAATGGCGGATATCGTCCTCGTCGCGCGCCAGCACGATCTGCTGCCGGGCGTAAAAATCGAGCAAGCGGGCGATCGCCGGCACGTCGGAATCGACGGCGGCGCGGATGGTGACGGAGTCGGTCATGATGGCTGGGTTTCGCTTTCGGGGTCGGCTTCGGCTTCGGGGATGGCGCGCTCACAGACTTCGCCCATGGCGCGGAATTTCCGGTAACGCTGTTCCTTGAGGGTGTCGCCGTCGAGCTGCGACAGCCCGGCCAGTTCTTCGGCCAGCGCTTCGGCCAGCAGTTCGGCGGCGCGGTCGAAGTTGCGGTGGGCGCCGCCGAGCGGTTCGGGGACGACGCGGTCGGCGACTTTGAGCCGGACCAGATCGTTGGCGGTCAGCTTCAGCGCTTCGGCGGCCTGGGAGGCGAATTTGCGGTCTTTCCACAGAATCGCGGCGCAGCCTTCCGGCGTGATGACCGAATAATAGGCGTTTTCGAGGATCAGGATGCGGTTGCCGACGCCGATGCCGATGGCGCCGCCGGAGCCGCCTTCGCCGATGATGACCGCGATGATCGGAACTTTGAGCTTGAACATGTCGCGCAGGTTGACCGCGATGGCTTCGCCGATGTGGCGTTCCTCGCTGGCCAGGCCCGGGAAGGCTCCGGGGGTGTCGATCAGGGTGATGATCGGCAGTCCCATCTTGTCGGCGAGCTCCATCAGGCGCATCGCTTTGCGGTAGCCCTCGGGATGGGGCCAGCCGAAGTTGCGGAACATGTTCGACTTCATGTCGCGCCCCTTCTGGGTGCCGATCACCATCACCGGTTTGCCGGCGAATTTGGCCATGCCGCCGACGATGGCTTTGTCGTCGCTGTAGCGGCGGTCGCCGTGGAGTTCCATGAAGCCGGTGAAAATGCGGTTGACGTAGTCGAGCATGTACGGCCGTCCCGGATGGCGGGCCAACTGGACCCGCTGCCACGGGGTCAGGTTGTCATAGATGTCCCGGACGGTGTTTTCGAGTTTGCCTTGCAGGGATTCGATCTCCTGCTTCATATCGACCTGATTGGCCTCGGCGTACTCAACCAGTTCGGCGAGGCGCTGACGCATCTCGGCGATGGGTTTTTCGAAGTCGAGGGTAATTTCAGACATGGTATGGTCTTGTCCTCGGGGTTGTGACGGGTTACCGGATGGTGGCCGGCGTACCCACCGGCACCAGATTGAAAAGTTCTTCGATATCGGAATTGTGCATGCGGATGCAGCCGTTGCTGACCGCCTGCGATATCGACGCGTCGTTCCAGGTGCCGTGGAGGCCGATGCCTTCGACCGCCGGAGTGTCGCCGGTGGCGGTGAGCGGCATCCAGCGGGTGCCCAGGACATTTTCCGGGTCGCCGAAGGGGATTTCCCGGTTGCCCTTGGTCCAGGACGGGTTGGGGACCCGGTCGGCGATGCGGAAGGTCCCGGTCGGGGTCCGGGCTTCGCGCCCGACGCCGATCGAGTAGACCTTGAAGAGTTCGCCGCGGTTGTAGAGGTTGAGCCGGGTGTGGTCCAGGTCGACCTTGATTTCCCACGGGCCGGGGTAGATCGAAAGCTTGTAGCCGATCATGATCCGGTGCGGGTCCTTGAGGTCGTTGAGGATGGTGATCGCCTCGATGGTGGTGTGATTCTGCCTGGCCAGGGCGCCGACGCTGTCGCCGGAGACGATGGTGTGGACAAGCTTCTCCGGAGTGCGGCCCTTGCCGAGCGCCATGGCGATGTTGGCTTTGCCGAGGATGTCGGTCAGGGATTGCTGCGACGGGTCGTCGGCGCCGCACAGCGCCAGGGCTTTGCGCGCGGTGTTGCGGGCTTCGAGATAACGGAAGCTGGCCAGCTCGTCGGCGGCGGCCAGGTACAGTTTGCGCACTTCCGGGCTGCTCTCGGGCGCCGCGCCGCCTTTTTCGGGGGTTTCTTCGACGATGGTTTCCTCGACGGCCGTTTCGGGCGCGGGCTCTTCGACGATGGTTTCCTCGACGGCCGTTTCGGGCGCGGGCTCTTCGACGACGGCTTCTTCGACGATGGTTTCCGGCGCCGTTTCCTCGATCACGACTTCGGGGACGGGGGCGATCGGGGTTTCCGGCGCGCCGGCTCCGGAGTTGTCGAGCCGGACGAAAATGTAGACGAGCGCCGCCACGACCGCCAGCACGATGACCAGCGCGGCCAGGCGGCGGACGATGTCGCCCCGGCGGTTGTTGATCGGCGCCGGATTGGGATTGTAATTGTGATTGCCGTCCATGATCTATGATCCTTTCACGAAAATGTCTTAATATACATGCGGGAATGGCTTTTTCAATTTTTTTGTCGCGATTTCCTGTTTGCTTCCGGCGCCCCCGGGTGCTATATTGCCCGGAAGCACTTCAACGTCAAGCTCAGAGGAGGACACATGACCGAAACAGCCGACACCCGGAGCCCGCAACGCCGCCTCGCCGATTTCGAAACCTGC
>JAVBSD010000219.1:0-2703 GCA_031547325.1 Victivallaceae bacterium
GCTTCGACGGTGCCGCAAAACCGCTTCCCGCGCCGCACGGCAACGACTCCTCCATCCCGGTACACCAATGGCGCGGCAGGCGCTTCCTGCTGGTCGACGACGTGCCGATGAATCTGAAGGTGCTCCAGGCGATGCTGAACAAACTGGATATCGTTTCGGTCTGCGCGGAATCCGGTCCGGCGGCACTGGCAACGCTGGAAAAAGACCGGAACTTCGACCTGATCCTCTCCGACCTGTGGATGCCGGAGATGAACGGGCGGGAGATGACGGAACGGATCCGGACCAATCCGGCGACGGCGCATCTTCCGGTTTTCGCGATCACCGCCGATTCGCAGATCGACGCGGAAGCGGCCGGAGTCTTCAACGACGTCCTGCTGAAACCGGTCACCCTGGCCGGACTTCAGCAATTGCTGGAAAAACACCTGCCGGATTGATGGAGGGGAAGTAAAAATTGGTGGATCCGGCAGGGTTCGAACCTGCGACCAAGAGATTATGAGTCTCCTGCTCTCACCGCTGAGCTACGGATCCGGTATGTCGTCATAAATTAGCATTTGTTACGTCAAAATCAAACCGATGGCGAAGAAAATGCCGAAAATCAACGCGAGGTCGCCCCGATGAGCAAGGTTTTGGAACGTCCCGGCTGGGACCGCTACTTCATGAACATCGCCGAGGTTGCCGCCAGCCGCAGCAACTGCTGCCGCCGCCAGGTCGCCGCGGTCATCGTCAAGGACCGCCGCCTCATCTCCACCGGCTACAACGGCACGCCGCGCGGAATCGTCAACTGCTGCGACGGCGGCTGCCCGCGCTGCAACTCCGACGCGCCCTCCGGCACCAACCTCGGCGAATGCCTGTGCAGCCACGCCGAGGAAAATGCCATCGTCCAGGCCGCCTACCACGGCATCGCGGTCAAGGATTCGATCCTCTACACCACCTACAGCCCCTGCCTCCTGTGCGCCAAAATGATCGTCAACGCCGGCATCGTCGAGGTGATCTACCGCGAACTCTACACCATCGCTCCGACCGCGCTCAATCTGCTCCGCCAGGCCGGCGTCGCCGTCCGCGCCATCGCCGCCCCGGAGTTCTGCCATGAATGACCTGCTGACGCTGGACGAAGCGGTGCGCTGGCGCGCCGCTCTCGCCGCCGCCGGCAAGCGCCTGGTGGTCACCAACGGCTGCTTCGACATCCTTCACCGGGGACACGTCACCTACCTCGAAGCGGCCCGCGCCGCCGGCGACGCGCTGCTGGTGCTGGTCAACTCCGACGCCTCGACGCGGAGCCTCAAGGGACCGTCGCGCCCGGTCAACGACCAGGAGAGCCGCGCCATCGTGCTGGCGGCGCTGAAGGCGGTGGACAAGACGGTGATCTTCGATTCGCCGCGCTGCGACCGCGAACTGAGGATGCTCGCGCCCGATGTCTACGCCAAGGGCGGCGATTACACCGTCGACACCCTCGATCCCGGCGAACGCGCCGCCCTCGAAGCGGCGGGAAGCGAAATTTGCTTCATCCGGTTCGTCGAAGGATTTTCCACCACGGCGATTATCCGGAAAATGTCGGAACTCTGAGTTGACAAAAGACATTTGAACACCTATCTTTTCAAAACTCGTAATCCATGTTTCCTGGGGGGTGTTTCGATGGATCAGCAAGTGTATATGCCCGAGCAGATCATCGGCCAATGGGCCGGACGCCGCCAGACGGTGCCGGAGAACGGCATCTGGTATCTGGCGCGCCGCAGCTTTACGCTGGATAAGCTGTCCACCACCGCCGAATTGTGGGTTTCCACCGGCGGCGCCTACCAGTTGATCGTCAACTCGATCCTGGTCGGATGCGGCCCGCGGCCGCACCACCTCCCCGACACCTGCTACGTCGACCAGTACGACATCTCCAAATACATCGACGCGGGCGAAAACGTGGTTTCGCTCCTGTTCCGCGCCGGCCCGGCGCAGGCGCCGCGCCACTCCGGCTTCTGGTGCCAGCTCGAAGTCGACGCCGTCCCGGTCCTGTGGAGCGACAATACCTGGGACCTCCTCGACGCCCGCCGCGGCATCGTCGCGCCGGTGGCGCTCACCGGCGGCGAAAGCCTGGCGATGACCATCGACCGCGAACAGATCCCGATGGAGTGGTTCCGCGCCAACATCGCCCTCGGCAAACGCTGGTCGCACCCCGACTGGCTGCGCACCGTCGCCATGCCCGGCGGCAAAGTTTCCTTTCACCCGCTGCTGCCGTCGGAGATCAGCGAGGAGCCGATCAACTTCGACTTCGCCGGCGGCGGCCGGATGCGCGAAACCGGCGCCGCCTCCGGCTTCAATCTCTTCGATGTCTACACCGTGCCGGGCGTCTACCTGGCGGCGAGCTTTCGCTTCGCCGAAGAGCCGGCAACGCTGCGCGTCCGGTTCACCAGCGACGCGCCGTTCCGGCTGTTCTGCAATTCCGCCCCGGTCGCGGCGCGCGCCTCGGCCGACGCGCTCGAGGTGACATTGGAGCTCCACGCCGGCTGGAACCGGCTGCTGGTCTATCAGGACGCCTGCCTGCAGAGCGCCGGCGCCTTCCTCAGCTTCCCCGACGAACCCGACCGCGAAAGCCACTGGCTGATCGACACCCTGGAGGGCGCCCAGCCCGGCTGGAACCTGGTCGGCCCCATGCGCACCCCGCTGAACCGCGCCGCGGCCGGCATCCGACTCGAAGAGCTGCCGGTGTCGCAATAC
>JAVBSD010000419.1:0-5325 GCA_031547325.1 Victivallaceae bacterium
CCTTCGACGCTGATCGGGAAATCGCGGTTTTCCAATTCGTTCATGAGAAAGCTTCCCTTGTTGCACAATATAATGCGGTACTATACACCCTCGAACGGGTTTTCACAAACGCCGCCGGAGATATTTCCCCGAAAATAAAACAAAAAAGCGCCGCCGCGCGGCGAGAGGCCGCCCATTGGTGATTTTTTATGTTTTTTCAATGAATTTTTAATGTCCCTATTGACTTTTTCATGTTTTTCGCTATAATATTACCTATGGAAAATGTCATCGATCACAAATTGACGCTGGATCCGGGGGTAACCCGGTCGCAGCAGAGTCTGTTAGCGGCCTGGGACCGCAAATTGCAGATGGAGGAGTGGAATCCCGGCGAATTTCTCGGCAGCGATCTGGCGTTGTCGGAGGAGTTCGGGGTGTCGCGCACCGTGGTACGGGGCGCGCTGGAAATTCTCGAACGCTCCGGCTGCATCCGGCGGGTGCCGCGCCGTGGCGTGGTGCTTGAGCGCGGCTTCACGCTCGACCGCCGGCCGCAGGATGCGCCGCCGGCCGAGGAGTTGTTTTTCATCCGCTGGGTCGACGACACCTTCGTGCTCGACCTGCTGGCCGGCGCCTCGGCCCAGGCCGACCGCTGTTCGTTTAAATTCAGCCAGGGCATGGCTCATCAGAGCGAAACGGTGCTGGTCGAGCTCCTCGACCACCTGCCGGACAATTGCCGCAATCTCCTGATGCTGCCGATGGAATCGCAGGCGGTGATCGCGGCGATGCGCCGGGCGCTCGACCGCGGCGTTCGCATCGTCCAGCTCGACCGCTATATCGAGGGCCTGGCGGCGCCGGCGGTGATTTTCGACCACTGCCAGGGCGGGGTGCTGGCCACCCGCCACCTGCTGGCCCGGCACCCCGGACCGGTCCATTATTTCGGCTGTATGAATCCGGTCAGCCACCGCAAGCGCCACCAGGGCTGGCGCGACGCCATGTTCGAGGCCGGGTTCGTGGATCTCGACCGCTACGTCATCCCCTATCCCGACGACCGGCGGGTCGAATTGATCCGGCCGGAGGAGTTTTTCGCCGAATGCCGTCCGCTGCTCGCCGGCTTCCTGCGCCGGAGCGAAACGCCGATCAGCATTTTCGCCGCCGGCGACGCCTGGGCGCGACAGGTCTACCAGGTCGCCGAAGAGCTGCGGCTCACCGTCGGCAAGGACATCCGCCTGGTCGGCTTCGACAACCTGGAATTGTGCGAACGCCTGACCCCGACTCTCTCCAGCATCGCCGTGCCGCGGCGGCAACTCGGCGCCGAAGCGGTGCGCATGCTCGCTGACAATCCACGCAAGATGGTCGGCTACTGCAAGATCCTCCCGGTCGAACTGATCGTGAGACAATCATCATAAACAGAAAGGACCCGAGCAATACAACATTACATTGAGGCGCCGGCCCTATAACCGCAATTTCGTATAATGTCGGTTATGTGATGTCGATTGTGGATGTTTCGCATTTTCCGGTTCTCCAGTTATTATTGGGGTATCTTGTAATCCATGGGGTTACACATTTTCCCGGATCACATAACCGACATTATACGCCGGCATTTTACCCTGATAGAGCTCTTGGTCGTGATCGCAATCATCGCCATCCTGGCCAGCATGCTGCTGCCGGCCCTGTCCAAGGCGCGGGCGGCGGCGCAGGCGATCAAATGCACCTCCAACCTCAAGCAGATCGGCCTGGCTTCGGTGATGTATAGCAACGATTTCCAGGATTATGTTTTCCCGAGCACCATGAACGGCGCCTCCTCCCAGTGCTGGGCGGCGCTGCTGGCCTCCTATATGGGCATCAGCTTTCCGAACTCCGCCGCGGGCACCATCGCCAACGTCGACTGGAACAACAAGAGCCTGCCGGTCGGCGCTTTCGCCTGCCCGACCAACGCCGCCGACAACAATCGCCTGATGAGCTTCGGCGCCAACGAATACTACCATGAGGACGTCCCCGCCAAGCTGTGGACGCTGCCCCGGATCACCCAACCCACGGTCACGGTGTCCCTGATCGACAGCAGCCGCGGCTGGTACAACCTCGGACGCAATCTCGATTACGCCGATTTCCGCCACAGTTCGCGGCTGAACCTCCTCTATATGGACGGCCACGCCGGCAGCGTCAAAGCCTTCGCCGACATCGTGCTCAACAACACCGCGGCCCAGTAAGAGTTCCCATGAAACCATTTCCGCTGATCACGGCAGCCGTGCTGCTGCTGGCCGCCGCCCTTTCCGGCGCCGAAACCGAGCGCGCGGTCGGAGGTTTCGACCTTAAAAATCCGGGCCGGATGGCCCGTTACCCGGCGGAGCTCACCGCGCGGCTCGAAGGCGGCGCGCTGGTGTTCCACGCCATCCTGCAGCACCCCGACGTCATGGGCATCCGCTGTCTGGCGGCCGAACGCAACCAGCATTCGTGGGAAGACGAATCGCTGGAGCTCTTCATTCTGCCCGCCGGGGCCGGCGAAGAGGCTTATTTGCATATCGCGGCCAACGCCGACGGCGTGGTTTTCGCCGAGCGCGGCACCGGCGGGCCGGCCAACTTCGATTCCACGGGGATCGCCGCCGCGACCCGCAAATCGCGCGAAACCGGATCCTGGGAGCTCGAACTCACGATTCCCCGGCATCTGTTGGGATCGGCCGCGGCGTGGGATTTCAACTTCATCCGCACCGTCCGGGTCGGCGACCGGACTCTGGAAATCTCCAGTTGGAGCAAGCTGGAGCTCGGCGCGCACGAACCCTACAACTTCGGCAGGCTGGCGGTCGACGGCGGCCGGGTGTTTTTCCTGCCGAAGGTCCGTCCGCTGCTGGCTTCGGAGTGGAACGGCGGGTTCGAGGAGGAGCTGGCGGGCTGGCGGCCGATGGTCTGGACCGGCGGCGACCACTACGGCGAGGGGGAGTTCAGCCACGCCGTCGTCGCCGACGCGATCGAGGGCGAACGGGCGCTGCGCGTCGACGGCCGCAACCTCGGTCGTCCCAAAATGGAAGGCGGCCGGGGAGGCGTGCTTTCCGCTCCGATCGCGCTGCCGCCGGGCAAATATCTGCTGAGCGGTTACTACAAGTGCGTTCCCGGGGATTTCGTGCCGATCGACGGTCAGTTGGTCAGCGTTTTCGTCCCCGGCGGCAATGCGGAGGTGTTTTTGCCGGCCAGCGCCGCATGGCGGCGTTTCGAGGTCTATTTCGAACTCGCCAAAGCGGGTGAGGTCGCCGCCATGCTGCGCTTGTGGACCAACGGCAGCGCGTGGTTCGACGCCGTCTCCGTCGGGCCGGCGCCGAAGGCGGAGGAGCTGGAGGAGCTGCCGCTGCTTTCCACGGAAATCATGGTCGACGGTGTTCGTTTCGAAATTCTTCAGTATCCGCAGGAGCCGTTGACCGAGGCGGTCGCCACCCGCGTTGCGGAGGACGGACTCGCCGTTTACCAACGCGACGTCGAAAAGCTTCAGCCGGACAGTGTTCCCGCCGCCGATGAAATGATTTCGGAGGTGGCGCTCCGCGCCCTGCCGGGGATGGCGGGGGTGGAATTCCTCACGCTTTACGGCACGGGGGAGTGGCGGGTTGACATCGCGTCGGCGGAGGGGTGGTTCGAGCTATCCCGTATTCCCTTCTGGCTGCAGCGCACCGGGTACGACAACCGGCAGGCCAAATGGGTCGCCGAGGTGCTCTATCCGCTTGTCTCCGGCGATGTTGTGGAAATCGCGCCGGACCGAACCGGCGTCCTGGCCCTCTCCTGGCGGGTTCCGGAAACCGCGGCGGCGGGCGTCTATCGCGCGGAGCTGCGGTTGACCGAGCTTTCCGGCGCTCATGCGCCGGTGGCGCTGCCGGTGACCGTGGCGGTGGCGGGCGAGCCGCTGCCGGAAACTCCGGTCGATTTCGGGTTGTGGGTCGCGCCCAACCATGTGCCGAAGGTGCTGCCTTACGTGCTGGCCGGCGGCGTCGAAGCCGCCACCTTTCCCCTGCCACTGGAAGTCGTCTGCGACCCGGACGGCGGCAATGTCCGAATCGGGATGGAAGCGGCTATCGAACGGTTGCGTCAGTACGAGGCGGCGGGAATGTTGTTTCCGGTGCCGGCGGAGATGAGTACGCTTTCGACCGATCTGGCGAGGGCGATGGGGATTTACGGGGAGCTGCCGCGCGATTCGACCTTCGATTCGAGTCATTTGATCTGTCCGGCGGACGCCGGGGAATATCCGGAGGCGTTGACCCGGGCTTTCCGGGCGGCGGTGCGTTCGATTCACGCCCAGCTGGTCGAGGCGGGTTTCGACGGCAAGGTGCTGTTTTATGTCGCGGACGAGCCAACTTCGAATCCGCACCGGATGTTCAAGGCGGCGCACGAAGGCGCCATCGTCAAGGAGGAATGTTCCGGGGTGGAGGTGTTCATGACCGCCCACGACCTGGTCCGCACCGAGCGCCTGGCCCGGGAGGGGGCGCTCGACGTGGTCTGCCTGTCGCTCGGCATTCTCACTGCCAACCCGGAATGGGCGGGGCGTTTTTATGCGATGGCGGAGCGTAACGGGTTAAAGGTCTGGGCGTATACCGGCAGTACCGGGGAAAGTTACGCGGCGACCCGGCGGTTGGGATTTCTGGCGGGCGGGGAGCGGATTGAGCGATTGATGATGTGGGTGTCGTATTTCGACAATGCGGATTTGGCTGATCCGTTGAATGATTTGAAGGGGCCGTTGAAGCGTGTGGCGACCTTTTATCCTTCGCCGTCGGGTTATCGCAGTACGATTCAGTGGGAAGGGGTGAAGGATGGGTTGATGGATTTGCGGTTGCTTGAGGCGGCGCGGCGGCGGCGGGTGGAGGTGGAGGGCGGTGACGATTACGAACGGCGCCGCGACCTCCTGCTGACGCTCCTCGCTCCCGAAAAATAAAAAATGATGTGCACCCCAAAAGTTGGACAAACTTGTGGGGTCACATCATTCGCGGCGGCCGACTATCTTATTTGTTTTTTATTTTGGGGAGAGCGCACGCGGTTTACCACCGCCCGGTACGCAAGTGCCCCCCCAAGAATATCCAACGCACTCCCCCCCGGAAAATGCCCCCGCCCGCGCCCCGCCGCCCCAACCGCATCAATGTCCGCCACAGACGAAACCCCGCCGGCATACCCCCACTCAACCGGAGAATAACGCGCCAATAACCCAATCAATTCCAAATCAACCCCCGCCTGCTTCCCCTCGACGTCGACAGCATGTATCAGAAATTCCTTCGAACTCGCCGCCAAACTCCCAAGCGACTCCGGCCCAAGCCGAACCCGGGTGAACCTCTGCCAACGGTCAGTGACAATGTAATACGCGCCGTCACGCTTCCGGCAACT
>JAVBSD010000420.1:0-3861 GCA_031547325.1 Victivallaceae bacterium
AGCTGGTTCCGCCGCCGCCGGCCGCCCGGCCGGTCGCGCCGCTGGGGGTGGTCGGAGAGACCGAGGCGATTTATATTCACGGCTTCAAGGCGCCCTTCGAGGCGCGGATCGACACCGGGGCGACCACCAGTTCGATCGGCGCGGGGAAGATTCGGCTTTTCGAGCGCGACGGCGTCCGCTGGGTCTCTTTTCAGCTCGGCAATCCCGCCGACGGCAGCGTCCGCAACTATGAGGTGCCGGTGGTCCGGGTGGTGCGGATCAAGCGCCACGGGCTGCCTTCGACGCGGCGGATTTCGGTGATGCTGACCTTCCGGATCGGCCATTTGACTCTGGATCGGGAATTCACCTTGGTCGACCGCAGCAACTTTCGTTATCCGGTGCTGATCGGGCGCAATGTCATCAACGGGCTGGCGGTGGTCGATCCATCGCGTAGAAACCTTTTGTAATGAGCAAAATCCATCGACATCGCCGGCTGTTGTACATTCTGGTGGCCATCTTGTTTCTGGCGCCGGCGGCGTCGATTTTCGTCAAGATCCGTTTCCTGGGATTCAGTTTCGATTCGGGGGCGGGGCATTATTATCTGGTTGACGCGACGATCTCTTACGAGTCCGATCCCGATTCGGAGGCGGAGGCGTCGCTGGCGCTGCCGGAGATCACGCCCGGGTATCGCCTGGTCGCGGTCGACGACGGCGGGTTTCGGGTGGGGGAGGTGGATGGATTCCGGCGGGCGGTCCGGCGGACGCCGCCGGGGGATGACCGCCGGAATCTGATGTGCCGTTTTCAGGTGCTTCCCGGTTTCGATCCGGCGGGCTTCGAGGCTCCGGCGCCGCCGGCGGACGAGGAGGTGCCGCCGGCTTCGGACGAGTTCAATCTGGCGTTGGCGGAGTTATGGGGGCGGGTCGATCCGGCCGGGGACCTGGACAGCGAGTTGGCGGTACAGGCGCTGTTGCGCGAACTCGCCGGCGTGCCGCCGTCCGGGAAAGCGTTGTTCGCCGGGCGCACCGGCGGCGAGAGCGTCGTCGACGCGGCGGCCAATATTTTGCCTCACAAGGGGTTGCCGGCTCGGGTGCTGCGGGGGATCGACCTCGATGAGAAGCGGGCGCGGCAGCAGCCGGTGACTCTGCTCGACGTCTACTGTCATGGGGAGTGGCATGTTTTTTCGCCTGTTTCCGGGCAGGTGGGCTTGCCTGAGGATTTCCTGGTGCTGCAGCGCGGCGGCAAATCGCTCTACGAGGTTTCCGGCGGCCGCGATTCGCGGATCTATTTCGCGGTGACCGCGGTGCCGGCCGGCGCCGAACGGTTGAACCGGATGCGCGCCGAGTTGCTCGGCGAACGGGTGATGGCGGATCTTTCGATTTTTTCGCTGCCGGCGAGCGAGCAGAATATGTTCAAGCGGCTGGTGCTGCTGCCGTTGGCGATCCTGTTGATCGTCTTTGCCCGCAACGTGATCGGCATCCGGACCATGGGGACTTTCATGCCGGTGCTGATCGCGATGGCCTTTCTGGAGACCCGGCTGGTGCCGGGGCTGATTTCGTTCGGGGTGATCCTCGGGATCGGGCTGGCGATCCGGGCGTGGCTGTCCCGGCTCAATTTGCTGATGGTGCCGCGGATTTCGGCGGTGGTGGTGGTGGTGATTCTGCTGATGCAGGCGATCGGCATTGCCGCCAATTGTCTGCATGAGCCGGATTTCATGCGGGTGACTTTCTTCCCGCTGATCATCATCGCGTGGACCATCGAACGCGCTTCGACGATCTGGGAGGAGGACGGCGCCCGCAACACGGTCATTCAGCTTGCCGGCAGCGTCGGCGCCGGGGTGGTCAGTTATCTGGTGCTGTCGAGCTCTTATCTGCAATATGTGCTCTACACTTTTTCCGAGATCAATTTCAGCATTCTCGGCGTCATTCTGATGCTCGGGACCTATACCGGCTACCGGTTGACCGAGCTGATCCGCTTCGAACCGCTGGTGAAGCAATGAACTTTCCCTGGCCGCGGCTGGTGTCGCCGCGCCGCCTGCGCGAGGCCGGCGTGTTGGGGATGAACCGGCGCAACCACGGTTACATCATGCGTTACAACCGGCGGCGCGACTATCCCGACGTCGACGACAAGCTGCGCACCAAGATGCTGGCGATCCGCCACCGCGTGCCGACCGCCGAGTTTCTCGGCGCGATCCGCTATCAGTATCAGGTACGCCGTTTCCGCGAGCTGATTGTCGATGTGCCGGATTTCGTCATCAAGCCGGGACACGGTTCCGGCGGCCGGGGCATCATCGTGATCACCGGGCATGACGCCGGGCAGTTTCGCCGCTCCAGCGGTGAAATCTGCGACTTCGACTTCGTCTACGAGCACATTTCCAATATTTTGAGCGGGCTTTACAGTCTCGGCGGGCAGCCGGATTACGCGCTTTTCGAGCGTTGCATCGATTTTTCCGATGTGTACCGCGATTTCAGCTTCCAGGGGGTGCCGGACGTCCGGATGGTGGTCTTCAAGGGCTACCCGGTGATGGCGATGATCCGGCTGGCCACGCGGGAATCGGCGGGGCGCGCCAATTTGCACCAGGGGGCGGTGGGGGTCGGCTTGAGCATCCGCGACGGTTCGCCGCGTTTCGCCGCCCGCCGCAACCGCGAACTCACCCACCATCCCGACACCGGGCGGGAGCTGCGGACGCTGGTGGTGCCGCAGTGGGAGGAACATCTTGAGCTGGCGGCCCGCTGCGGGGAAATGACGCCGCTCGGATATTTCGGCGCCGACATCGCGACCGACCGCAATCGCGGTCCGCTGCTGCTCGAACTCAATGCGCGGCCGGGGCTGGCGATTCAGATCGCCAACGGCGAGGGGCTGACGAAGCGGCTGGCGCTGGTCGACGGATTGCCGGAGGGGCGGCATTCGACCATTGAGGAACGGATTGCCTTTGCGCGCGAGCACTTCGCGTGATTTCCGATTGCCGGCAAGAAAGAAGGGGATATGAATTTTTTCAGAGAAGCGACTCCGGTCTGGGGCGGGTTCGAGGCTGACGAGCTCAATCAATGGTTGATTTTCCGGACGGAATTGCCGGGGAGCTGTGCCGGCGCCGTTTTGCGGCTGGCTTGCGGCGGGCTGTACCGGCTGCGGATCAATCATGTTTTCGTCGGCTACGGGCCGGCGCGCGCGGCGCATGGCTATGCCAGGGTGGACGAATACCAACTGGATTCGTTGTTGTGCGAAGAGCGCAATCTTGTGGAAATCGACGTGCTCTCCTATCAGGTGGAGAATTATTACCTGATCAGGCAGCCCGGTTTTTTGCAGGCGGAAATCCGGGATGACCGGAATGTCATTCGGGCAACGGGAGCGGGCCGCGGCGATTTTGCCGTCTGTCGCGAGGGGCAGCGCATCAAAAAGGCGCAGCGTTACGGGTTTCAAAGGGCGTTTGTGGAAGACTACGATTGCCGCCGGGAAAGGTACGGGCGGCCGGTTGTTCCGGTCGCGGCCGGCGGGAACGCGCTGCTGCCGCGCCGGATTGGTTACTCCGATTTCCCCTGCATGGGGGCGGCCGCGTTTTTGGGAAAAGGCGTTTCTCTGAAAACGCAGGAGCCTTTTTCCGAGCCGTGGATCGATAAAACCGGCAAGCTGAGCGACGGTTGTGTCTGCGCCGGCTATTGCCGTTCCGAGCTGGAGGGAATTCTTTCCGATGAAGCCGGCTGTCTGAAACGTTCCGTTGCGTCGGAAACCGCCGTCGGTGAGCTGCCGCTGCGGCTGCTTGAGGGCGGGTATGTGCTCGCCGACATGGGCATTTTGCGTTCCGGACTGATCGGGTTGACGGTGGATTGCGCGAGTGAATCGAGGGTATTGGTTTCTTTCGAGGAACTGCTCAACGGCGACCGGGAT
>JAVBSD010000048.1:0-3871 GCA_031547325.1 Victivallaceae bacterium
GGCCGCCGCTTTGGAGGCATTGCCGGACGATGACTTCGGCATCCCCGATCTGGCCGCGGCCCGCGGTCTGCCGGCCGGCAGGCACGGAAACTTCGTGGTCTGGGAGCATGACGATTGCCTGCGGGTCGTCTTCGACGGAGAGGCGGAGATCGTCTTTTCGGTTTCGGATGACGGACTTTACGCGGATTACGTCAATACCACGGTCTTCGGTCCCGGCTTTCACGTCATGGCGATTCACTTCTGTGAACAATTGGCCAAGCTGGCCGGGCTGCGGCTGAGCATTCAGGACGAAACCGATTATTTGCTCTCCCGGGATTACGCCGAGCTGGAAAGACAGGTCGCCAGATGGTTGCGCACCTTATGCAGGGCGACCCTGGAGCAGCGGGAAAACGAAGCCGTGGATTGCTGCCGGCTCTGCTGGGACCTGGAATCCTACCAGCCGGCCGAAATCCATGACCGGGTGATCTCGCCGGGAGGCTGCTATTCTTACGACCAGGTCGCGGCCTGGGTGGATAATCCCGAAGCCGCGGCGCCGGATTTCTACGTGTTTCTCCCCAATGCCGTGCGCGACGCCCGGCACTACCGCAACAGTGCGCTGCGCGCTTTGTGGTGTGATTTTGCCTTTTCCCCCGAGGAGCGGAATGACGCCGCGGGAACGGAGATCGCCGAACGGCTGGAGGCGGCGGCCCGGCTCGATCCGGCGCTGCCCTTCCCGAAGCGGGCTTACCTGGAAGTTTGTTCGCTGATCGGGCGGCAGCCGATCGAACTGGAGCATTTGCCCGACGACAGCCGTTTCGCCGAGGTCGGCTACCGCAAGCGCGCCGTCGAATGGGACCGGGGGCGGTGGCGGATCAGTGTTCCGCCGCGTACTCCGGTCAGCCAGGCGCCGGACGGCGGCCTGGAATGGCTGTCGGAAGACGATCGCCTGCGTATCGATGTGATCACCTATCAGCTGAACCCGGGGTGCGTCGACACCCTCTGGAAGGATGAGCCCTATTATCGGGAAAATGATGAGAACGTCATCGAAAAAGTCCGGGAAATTCGTTTCCCCCATGGCGACGGCGTTGTTTTCCGCACCCGCGATGAAAAGCATCCCTGGAGTTTATATTGTCGTCTCGCCTATCCCGGCAATATACTTCTTGCTTGCGCAATTGCCCGGACGTCCGAGGGGATCGACCATTTGGCGGCCATGCTGGCGGAGCACGTGAGTTTCCGCGCAGAGTCGCAATAAAATTAACGTCGACGTCCGTTCATACCGCAAAACCTCATGAAGCCATACCCCTGCCCCAGGCGGGAGATCGTCTGCGGCGGCGGAGCTGCGGCGCGCGCTGCCGCTTCATCGAATTCGCCGCAGCACCAGCGCCGTCCGGGTCGGCAGATAAAGGGTGAGCCGGTCGGTCGCCGTGAACACCTGTTCCGGTTCGACCCGGCCGGCGCCGCCGAAGCGCGGCGCGTCCGAATCCAACACCAGTTCATAACGCCCCGGCAACACCTCAACCGAATACCCCGCATGCGATTCGTCCGGATGAAAATTGGCGAAAACCCATAACCCGCCACGCTCGAAAACCAACACCTTCCCCGCTTCGTCAAGACGCGCCAACTGCGGCTTGCGGGCAAAAACCCCCGGATCGCCGAACAGCTCCAACATCGCCCGGTCAAAATCGCCGAGCTCATGATAACGCAGATCGCCGCGCTCCGCCAGACTCCACTGCCGCCGGGCATAACGATAGCTCCAGCCGTTGCCCTCACGCGGAAAATCAATCCATTCCGGATGGCCGAATTCGTTGCCCATGAAGTTGAGATAACCGTCCGCCGCCGCCGCCAGAGTGACCAGCCGGACCATCTTGTGAAGCGCGACGCCGCGCTCCACCGCCTCCGTCCGGTGAAACTTGCTCATATGACCGTACATGTCGCCCCCGGCCAGCCGGAAGATCGCGGTCTGCCCGCCGACAATGGCCTGATCGTGGCATTCGACGTAACTGATCGTCCGCTCGTCGGCGCGCCGGTTGGTCAGCTCCCGCCACAAAGTCTCCATGCTCCATTCACCGTCCGGAATGTCGAAGAGCTTGAACCAGTAATCCGTCACCCCCATCGCCAGCCGGTAGTCGAAGCCGCAGCCGCCCTCCCGCAGCGGCGCCGCCAGCCCAGGCATCCCCGAAACATCCTCGGCGACAGTGATCGCCGACGGCGCAATTTCATGAATGACCCGGTTGGCCAGCCCGAGATAGGTATAGGCGTCGCCGTCGACCGAGCCGTCGAAGTAATCGCCGTATCCGGCGAACGCCTTTCCCAGGCCGTGATGATGATACAGCATGCTGGTGACCCCGTCGAACCGGAAGCCGTCCACCCGGTACTCCTCCAGCCAGTACCGGCAGTTGGAGAGCAGGAAATGAAGCACCTCCGGCTTGGAGTAGTCGAAAATCCGCGAATCCCAATTGGCGTGTTCGCCCCGGTCGCCGGCGTGAAAATACTGCCAGGCGGTACCGTCGAAACGCGACAGCCCCTCGGCCTCGTTTTTGACCGCGTGGGAATGCACCAGGTCGATGATCACCCGCAGCCCCAAGCCGTGGGCGGCGTCGACCAGCTCCCTGAATTCGTCCGGCGTGCCGAAACGCGAGGTCACGGCGAAAAAATTAGCCACGTGATAGCCGAAACTGCCGTAATAGGGGTGCCCGAGCACCGCCATCATCTGCACGGTGTTGTAGCCGTCCGCCTTGATCCGCGGCAGGAGGTCGCGGCGGAATTCGGCGAAGGTGCCGACCCGTTCAGCCTCCGTCGCCATGCCGGCGTGCGCCTCGTAAATCAACACCGGCCCGGGCGTTTCCGGACGCGAATGGCAAAAACAGTAAGGCCGCTCCGGCGCATAAACCAGAGCGCTGAACAAATGGGTCTTCTCATCCTGGACCACACAGTCGGCATAGGCCGGAATCCTCCGTCCCCCCCCACCCGGCCATTCGAACTCGACCAGGTAATGATCGCCGTGCTTCAACGAACCGGCGGACAAGCGCAGCTCCCAATCGCCGTGCGGGTTCAGCCGCTCCATCCGCCAGCTCCCGAGCCGCTTCCAGCCGTTGAAGTCGCCGATCAGCCAGGCTTTTCGGACATTGGGCGCCCATTCGCGAAAAACCCACCCGGCGCCGTCGCGGCGCAGCCCGTAATAACAGTGCCCGCCCGCCCATTCGGCCAGCCGCTCCGGCCGGCCGCCGGTCAACCGCGACGCCATGACGTGCATGGCGTCGCGCCGGGCGGCGATCGCGTTGCGGTAGGGGGCGAGCCATGGGTCGGCCGCCAGCGGCAGCGGACGGTTCGCCCCGGGATCATTCATGGAGAGTCGCCGGAACCAGCGGCCGGTGCAACATCGATTCGTAAATGTCGATGTACCGGGAAGCCGTTACGTCGTGATTGAAGCGCTCCCTGGAGGCGCGCATGACCCGGGCGATCTCGGGATTCTTGACCTCCGCCGGCAGCCGGTAGAAGTCCATCGCCCGGTCGATCGCCCAGAAAAGACCGCCGGAATCGTAGGTCTTGAAGACGAAACCGTTGCCGATGTGCTTTGCGACATCGAGGTGCTCCACCGTGTCGTGCAATCCGCCGGTATCGCGCACCACCGGCAGCGAACCGTATTTCTGGCACTCCATCTGCGGCAGGCCGCACGGCTCGAAAAGCGACGGCATCAGCATGAAATCCGACGCCGCGAAACCGAGCTGCGACATCCCGGCGTCGAAGTCGCACACCGCCAGATTTTCCGGGATGTTGTGAAAAGCGCAGATCTGCCGGAAATACTGCTGGTAATTGCCGTTGGCGATGATCGCGACCTGCAAATTGACGTCGCGATAGCGGGCGATCTCGCTGAAGAGGATCTCCGCCAGCA
>JAVBSD010000370.1:0-4787 GCA_031547325.1 Victivallaceae bacterium
TGCTGGCGATCTGGATACCGCAGAGACGGTCGCCGAGCAGACCGTCGTTGGGCGCGCCGGGCGAACCGCCGCGTTTGTAGCCGGCCTTGAAAAGATACTTCTGCACCGTCACCCATTCTCCGGCCTTGACCGGGAACAGCAGCGAATATTCGGCGTCTTCGGTCCGGTCGAAGAGGTTCAGCTCGAAGTCGCCGTCGCATTCGGTTTTGATGCGGAACCGGATCACGGTGGTGCTGGCGACCGTCAGCGCCGATTCGAAATCGCGCATCGGGGTATTCCATCCGGTGTCGGGCACCGTCAGGACCAGCACCGATTCGCCGATTTCAGCATCTCGGCATACCGCAACGTCAACCGGGTACGAGACACTCCAGCCCCGCCAGCCGTCGGTTCCGGCGTTGAAATCACTGCGGAAAAGAACCTCCCCGCCGGTCAAAATGGCGGCGGCGAAGAGGATGGCAATGGTAAGTTTCTTCATGGGGAATCTCAATTGAGGTTCCATACATATTTGCCGGAAATTTCGGCCCAGTCCGCCGGGCGGCGGATGGTCTCGACATGGCCGTCAACGAACAGGGTGTTGGCCTGGCGGTTGTGGCGGTAGATATAGTCCAGCCTGGCGGCTTCGGCAACCTGGTTGGATATAAGGATCATGCTGCCTTCGGAGTCCATCAGGTTGACCGTGGCAGAGGGGGATTTGGCTTCGGTTGCCTTGTGGGGAGGCCAGGCGGTGGTGACCTCGGTGGCGCCGTAGCCGCCGACTTGTACGATCTGAAAATAGCACAGTTTATGTGAGGTGTTGCCCAAGACCTGGTTGTCGGAAATGGCGTTAGTGGTACAGTCCAAACCGAAACTCTCGCCGCTCTGACAGACCAGGATGGCGGCATTCATGCCGACGTAGGGCATGATCTTCTGATACCAGTGATGATTGGGGCGCGAACCGGTGTCGAAATTGATGAAAGCGAATCCGGGCACGATGTAATCGTCGTAATCGTTGGCGTACATCACGAAGGCGGTACCGATCTGCTTGAGGTTGCCGGTGCACTTGACGGCCTGCGCCGCCGCGCGGGCCTTGGAGAGCGCCGGCAGCAGCATACTGGCAAGAATCGCGATAATGGCGATCACGACAAGGAGTTCGATGAGCGTGAAAATCTTGATTGTTTTCATTTCGTTTGTCCTCCGGGTTGTTGAGTTGGGTTCGACTTATGATATTATACCACGGAGCGATAGCGAATAAGTGAAGTATCCGGTATAAAAATAGCATAATCCGGTCAAAAATCAACTTTTTTTATCATTGTTTTATCACTCTTCCGACGCTTCGGGCGAACGGATTGTGCATGGCGGCCGGAAATCGCGGTTCAGCGGCCGGGGCGGGTCAGCCAGGATTGAGGCGGGATGGCGAGCGGCGATTCGGCGGCGGCCAGGGTTTTCAGGCGCTCCCGCAGATCGCCGTGAAATTGCACTTCCCGATCTCTGAAGAGAGCGTGCAAGACTCACCAGGCCACAATTTTTTTCCCGATGCGGCTGGAGCCGCTGTCAGGTATGTGGGTGCTGCCGACGACGGTGCCGCAGCTGACCGGAGATAAGGTGATGGAGTTGGGCAGTTGAACTTCCCCCTGGAATTCGTATACCAGATAATAGTTTCCCGAGGGATACGAGCCCGGATGCCAGAGCGTGAACGCGCCGTCGGCGTATTTCAGCAATTGCAGCTTGAAAGCGCATATCGACCCTGAATATCGATTTCCCCGGGCGTCCAGAAGGTTGAGTCTGGTAACGGGATATTGCCGCGCGACACCATTGTAGGGGTTGCCGCTGAAGGCTCTTTCGATTTTTGCCTTATCGATTTTTTTGTCGCTGATCCCGTAGAGGACATATTGATTTTTTGCGGTGGGAACATTGATGTACACGAATCCGGACTTTTGCGCGGTTGCCCTGGCGAAGCCCATTTCCTGCAGCATTGCCATGACGCGCTTGTCATACGCCTCCGAGGCGCAGGTCAACCGAAAATTCAACTGAATGCTCGGATTGATCCGTAGGCCTTTGGCGTTTTTAGTGGTATAATACGCGTCGATGTAATGGTACTGATATACATCTCCGATATCGGCGATCACGGTGATAAAATGTTCGGTGTTGGCCGCTTTTAATTCTTGCTCCAATTGCGCCTGTCTTTTCTCTTCGGCGGCTTTTTCCGCCTGGGCCTTTCGTTCCGCCGCCAGCCGTTCCGCCTCCGCCTTGCGCTCGGCCGCCAGCCGCTCCTCCTCCGCCTTGCGCTCGGCCGCGAGCCGCGCCGCCTCCGCCTTGCGCTCCGCCTCGATTCGCGCCTGTTCCGCCTTTGCCGCCTCTCTTGCCAACGCCAGCTCAATGCCTTTTTGGTATTCGCTGTTCTGATTGAAAGCCGTGCGGGAAACAGACAGGCCGTCATGCTCGCTGGCCATATACGGTCTGTCGAGTCTTAACGAATCAAAGGTGATATCTTTATAGTCGAAGATGCCCAGACGACGAAAAAATGTAACCAGCCCAAGATCACCCCTGGCATCAAAATTCCCAATCACAAAATCCACATCGGAGGTTTTATAGAAAAATTTGACCAGGTTGGCTTTTAGGGTATTCTGGATTTTATAATGGGCGACAATGAACCGATTCGCATGTTCCGCCAAATCCGGCAGATTCATCTTTTCTCTCAAAATATAGCGTGTCCTCGCCTCTCCGTTGCAGGTATAGGTAAAAGAGAGGATCGGGTCCTTTTCTGCCGAACTGTTCCGTGGCTGCGGCCTGGCTAATAAAAAACCGTTATCCTCGAAGAACTTGTCCAATTGTTCCGAGAACGCCTTGTCGTCGATCGCCAATACGCCGGGAACGCACGCTACCAGAGCTTCGTTGCCATAGTCGCTGGTCAGGATCATGGTAAACGGTCGGTCGATGGAATAGCGGACATTGGCAATATAGGTGTCCAATAATGCGCATAATTTCGTCGTGAGCTGCCCGGCTTCGACTTCGACCAGCGCCCGCGCCGCCTCGTCGAGCGCTGTTTCGAGTAAACGCACGGCATAGAACGCGCCAGAACCCTCCCGGAGATCCTTGCGGGCATAGGCGAAACTCTGGTTGACATTGGCATCTCTCGTGCTTACCGCAAGGTTCGCGGCGGTAATGCGGTTGCGCGAAAAATTATCCAATTCGTCAAGATTGACTTTGGTAAATCTGGCGTCCCATTGCGCCTTGCGCGCCAGGGCGTTGGGATAAACGCGTTCGGCTTCCGCCAAATATTCGGTTCCGGCCTTGACGCGGCGGCGATTCTCCTGGTACTCGTGGAATGCTCTTTCGATGTCATACCGGTAGGCGTTGAATACAAATCCGCCGGCGATGAGCAATCCGGTGCAAATCAAGACGATATAGAGCGTTTTGTTACTGTGGGGACTGGGCGGGGATGCGGTTGGCTGGTTGGCCGGCGGGACGGCGGCGGAGGGCTGGTTGATGAAACTAAAACAAAAGCGGCACTTCCTGGCCCCCAAATTAATTTCCTCCCCGCAGTGGGGACATTTTTGTTTTTCCTGCATGTTTCCTCCTATTCCCTTATTATTATCTGAATGGGGGGAGGCAACCGGATTTCTTTCACGGCAACGGGAATTTTTTCAGCGGCCGGGGCGGATCAGCCAGGGCCGGGGCGGGATGGTCAGCGGCGATTCGGCGGCGGCCAGGGTTTTCAGGCGCTCCCGCAGATCGCCGTGAAATTGCACTTCCCGATCTCTGAAGAGAGCGTGCAAGACCGGATAGCGCCCGCCGCCGCCGGCCGCCAGAAAGGTCGAGGTGACCAGACAATAGGTCTCGCGTTCCGGTTCGAGGCCGGTTACGCGCCAGTCGGCGTCCGCCCGGACGGCGAGATTGCCCAGGACCGGGACGTAGGGGTATTTGCGGCTGACCGCGAGCTGTTCGTCGATGACCGCGACGAGTTCGGCGCGCCCAAGTTCGATCGACACCGCCTGGTCCTGGTAGGGGAAGAGGTCGAAAATCGCCCGCTCGGTGAGCTCGGCCGGATAAACCTTCGGCCGGGTCGATACGCCGTAGAGCGTCACCGCGCCCGGGATGTCCAATGTCCGCAGCGCCAACGTGCCGCAGCTCGAGGCGTAATACCGCTTGGCGGCGCGTTCCGGCGCCGGTTCGGTCACGCCGTACACGGTTGGATCGCCGGCGAAGTCGAAGCGCGCTTCGATCGCGGCGGTGAACGCCGGTTCCGGCGCGACCGATGCGTCGGCGGCGATGAAGCGCGAAACGATGCCGGTGATCCGGCGGGTGGCGTCGTCGACGGTGACGACGACCTTGATGACGCCTTCGCCGTGGCCGCCGGGGGCGGCGAAGTGGGAGTCGCGGATGCGCCGCCCCGGATCGACGGCGTGGGAATGGCCGCCCAGCGCCAGGTGGATGTCCGGGTAATCCGCGAGCAGCTTATAAAGGTTGCCGTGGCGGGCGTAGACGCCGCGGTGCGCCGCCAGGATCACCAGGTCGGCTCCGCCGGCGGCGCGCACTTCGGCCATGACGGCGGCCAGCGCCTCGGCTTCGGGCGCGATCTTTGGCAGTCCCTCCGGGCGCAGGGCGTACCAGGGGAGGGTTTCGGAGGTCAGGCCGACGACCGCGATCCGGATGCCGGAGCGTTCGATGACGGTCCAGCCGGGGAAGAGGGCGCAATTGGCCGCCAGAACCGTGCCGGAAAAATCTCCGGCCGCCTCCAGCAGCCGGTCGCCGCCGAGGTCGAAGTCGTGGTTGCCGGGGATCCAGAAATCGTAGCCGAGCGCGTTCAT
>JAVBSD010000282.1:0-4553 GCA_031547325.1 Victivallaceae bacterium
AAAAATCAAAATTCACACTCATCGAACTCCTGGTCGTCGTTGCCATCATTGCTATCCTGGCCTCGATGCTGCTGCCGGCGCTCTCCAAGGCGCGGGCGGCGGCGCAGGCGGCCAAATGCATCAGCAACCTGAAGCAGTCGATGCTCGGCACGATCCTGTACGCGGATTCCAACGCCGGCGAAATTCCCGCCTACTACATCGCCGACATCGATCGGTCATGGCTGTTCCCGATCGTCAGCGCCGACGCGAGCCTGATCGAATCGTTCCGCTGCCCGACGCTGGCAATCGACCGCACCCGCTGGGACTGGCAGTGGATGAGCACCTACGGCATTACCTTCGGCCTGTGCGGCCGGTACTTCCATTTCGCCAACGCGGCCAAAAAGGGCGGCGGCTACGCGACCTCGACTCCCTTCTACGGCCTCGGCCCGTCGCGCATCCCCTTCATCAGCGATTCCTACAAGGGTGGCGAACAATGGGGCGTCACCGATCATCTGCTTTACAACCCCAACGAAGGCCAGACCGACCTCCGCCACAACCGGCGCGCCAACATCGCCTGTCTCGACGGCCATGTCGAAGCGTACAGCCAGGGACAGATGAAGGATCTCGGCTTCACCCGCGCCTGCTTCGACGGCGGCGTCTTCACCCTTTGAACGAACCTCAACCGGAGTATTTTCACCATGCGCCATCTCCTTCTCCTCACTCTTCTGCTGTCGCTTCCGGCCGCCTTCGGGCGCGACGCGACGCCGGACGAACTGGCGATTCTCCAGGCCAAGGCCGGGCTCGGCATGACCCGGCTGCCGATCGGCTTCTGGAATTACATGCGCCTCAACATCGCCGACAACCTGGCCCATCAGCAGGAGGCCGACGTCGAACAGTGGCACGAAGCCGGCTTCACGCTGCCGATTTCGCCCTTCTACGATTGCCGCAACCCGGAACACGTCGCCCACATCCGGCAAATGCTCGACTGGCTGGCGGCGCGCGACATGAAAATGATCGTCTGGGACGGCCGCGCCGCCGGCGTCCCGGAGCGGGAGGCGGAGTTCCGGGAGAATTTCGCCGGGGCCCTCGCCGACTTCGGCGGCCATCCGGCGACCTTCGGCTTCATGGTCGGCGACGAACCCGACGCGGCGCGCGCGCCGGCCTTCTGTTTCACCAGCCGCCTTCAGCGCGAAATGGCGCCCGGATTGACGCCCGTCTCCAACCTGTTCCCGTGGTGGTGGCCCGAAGCCGCAGCCCTGGTCGGCGCCGCCGACGGCTGGCCGGCCTACCTCGACAGGATGATCGCCGACGCCGACATGAAGCTCCTCTGCTACGACCACTACGCCCAGCTCGTCGACCAAGCCGGCGTCGAAGGCTACTATGCCAACCTGAAGCTCTACCGCGACGCGGCGATGCGCCGCCGCATTCCCTTCTGGACCACCCTCGGCAGCGTCGGCCACTGGCGCTACCGGGTCCCCGGCCGGAACGACATCCGCTGGCAGTTCAACACCGCGCTGTGCGCCGGCGCCGGCGGCGTCCTGTGGTTCATGTACTATCTGCGCGAACCCGAGAGCAACTACCGCATGGCGCCGGTCGACCTGCTGTGGGAAACCACTGCGGTCTACGACGATCTGCGCTACGTCCACCGCGTCTTCCACCGCCGCTACGGCGACCTCTTCAACCGCCTGGTTTCGACCGGCGTCAGCCTCTATCCCGCGGGGCGCGGCGGCTTCGCCGGCTTCGCTCCTGGCCGGCTGGTCCGCGACGTGAAAATCACCGGCTCCACCGGATACGACGACGCGCCGGAAGAGGTGCTGCTGGGCGAATTCATCGACGCCGACGGCAACGAATACGTGATGATCGTCAACGCCTCCCAGACCGAGGAGCTGCGCGTCCGCGTCGAGGTGCCGGGTCCCGCCGAAGCGATCCACGCCAAAGGCTGGCACGGCGGCTGGAACCGGATCTGGAGCCTGGCCGAACTCGAATCGGGCAACCTCGCCTGGGACGACTGGCTATCGCCCGGCCAGGAACTCCTGCTCCGCCTCGGCCGGCGCGACTGACCGCGAAGCAGTGCGGAACTGCCCCGGGTGCATCCCGGTCTTGCGCTTGAAGAAGTTGGAGAAATAACACGAATCGGAGAAATTGAGGCGGCAGGCGATCTCCTTGACCGACAGACTGCTGTAGGCCAAGAGGCTGCGCGCGGCCTCGATCTTCTTGCGCATCAGGTAGTCGTAGGGAGTGGCGCCGCAGCAGTCGCGGAAGCGCCGGATCAGGTGCTCCCGCGAAAAACCGCTTCCGCCGGCATATTCGCACAACCTGAAAACGCCTTCCAGATGATTGTCGAGGTGGCGGCGCAATGCCGCGACCTCCGGCGGCAGGCGTTCGCCGGCGAGGCGCCGCATCCGGGCGCACTCCTCGGCAAAGCCGTGAACAATCACCGCCCCCCGCCGGTCCCGCCCCTCGTGGTCGCGGTTCAGCTCAAGCAGCGCCTCAAAATGGCGCTTCAGAGGCGCCGCGTCCGGTAGATAACGCAGTCCTTTGAGCTCATGGATGCCGAAAATCAAGTCGGCGAATTCGCCGTCGACCACGAAAAATATCTTCGTCCACGGCCGCTCGCGATCCGGCCAATAACGGTGCGTGGTGCCGCGCGCCAGAATGTAGACGCTGTCGGTGTCGGCCCTGAAGGTCTCGCCGTCCACCTCGATGTAGCCGGCCCCGGAAACCACGTACTCGACCAGCCAGACCTGATAGTTGACATTCGAGAACGGCGGCGTTCTGGCACTGCCCTCGCTGCGTTCGGCCGCCAGGAGGCGAAACGGAAATCCCGACGCCGGACCACGCCCATCCTTAATCACTATTGCACATCTCCGCTGCTTATTGCATATCGAAAAACGGCAAAATAAACGGATTGGCCGATTGCCGTTTTTTCCAAACACCATTACATTATCATTCGATAATCGGGATTTCCACTTTTTAAAAGGATTTTTCCAAAATGAACCCATTGAAAATCGGAGTGATCGGCGTCGGAAGCCGCGGCGTTCTGGCCGATCACGCGCACCAGCCCGCCAACGGCTGCGACATCGTCGCCGGCGCCGATGTCAGCCCCGCCCACACCGCCAAGTTCAAGGAGCGCTTCCCGGAAGCGCGCACCTACGAAGACTACCGGACCATGCTGGCGCAGGAGCGGCTCGACGCGGTTTTCGTGATGGCGCCGGATTTTCTGCATGAGGAAATGGCGGTGGCGGCGCTCCGGGCCGGCTGCGCGGTTTACCTCGAAAAACCGATGGCGATCACCATCGAGGGCTGCGACCGGGTGTTGCGCACCGCGATGGAAACCGGCTCGAAGCTTTTCATCGGCCACAACATGCGCTATTTCCCGGTGATTCTCAAGATGAAGGAGATCATCGATTCCGGCTTGATCGGCGACAGCAAAGCCGGCTGGTGCCGTCACTTCATCAATTACGGCGGCGACGCCTATTTTCGCGACTGGCATTCGGAGCGGCGCAACAGCACCGGATTATTGCTGCAGAAGGGCGCCCACGACATCGATGTGATGCACTGGCTGATGCACGGTTACACCGCCCAGGTTTCGGGCATGGGCATGCTTTCGGTCTACGACCAAACCGTCGAACGCCGTTCCCCCGACACTCCCGGCTGCGCGGTGTGGAGTGAAAACCACTGGCCGCCGCTGGTCCAGACCGGCATGTCGCCGGTCATCGACGTCGAGGACCACGCGATGATTCTGATGCAGCTGGATTCGGGCGCCCAGGCCGCCTATCTGCAATGCCACTACACCCCGGACGCGGAGCGCAACTACACCTTCATCGGGACCGCGGGGCGGATCGAAAACATCGGCGATTCCGGCGATTGCCAGATTCACGTCTGGACCACCCGCGGAGAACGCGCCAAGCCCGACATCATCTATCAGCTCAAGGCCAAATCGGGTTCCCACGGCGGTTCCGACCCGGACATCGTCCAGGGCTTCCTCGATTTCGTGCGTTTCGACAAGGCTCCCAACACTTCGCCGGTGGCGGCGCGCAACGCGGTCGCGGTCGGCGTGCTCGGTCATGCCTCGATGCGCGGCGACGGCCGCCGCGAGGCGGTTCCGCCCCTGGCTCCGGCCCTCATCGCCTACTTCGCCAATGGCCAGAAAAAAAGCTGAGCCCGATTTCGCGGATGAAATTTACCGCCTGGTCGCGTCGATTCCGAGGGGGCGGGTGGCGACCTACGGCCAGCTCGCCTGGCTGGCCGGGTTCCCCCGCCGTTCGCGGATGGTGGGCCGGGCGATGGCGATGGCGCCGCCGGAGTTGCGTTTGCCGTGTCACCGGGTGGTCAATCATGCCGGCCGCACCGCGCCGGGTTGGCCGGAGCAAGTTGAATTGCTGCGCCGGGAGAGGGTGGTGTTTCTGCCTTCGGGGCGGGTCGATCTCGACCGTTGTTTGTGGGAAGGTTTTCCGCCTCCCCCTCCCCGCTGAAAAAACAAAAAATAAAAAATAGGGCCGCCGCGAAGAAAGGCCACGGTCCAGGTTGGACAACCTGGCGCGGTCCAGCTGCGTAAGCTGGTCGCCCATCTC
>JAVBSD010000043.1:0-5790 GCA_031547325.1 Victivallaceae bacterium
GGCCGGATGCATGTGGTCAGCAAAATTCCGCCGCTCGCCGCCGGCGCCGATCCGGAACGCTTCATCGCCGATTCGCTGGCCGCCTCGCTCAAGCGCCTGCGCCTCGAGGTGCTGCCGGCGGCGCTGCTGCATTGGGAAGACGACATCGACGCCCTGCCGGTCCTGGAATCGATGAAATCCAAAGGGCTGATCCTCGAGGCCGGCATTTCGCTCGACACCGCGACCTACCGCGAACGGGCGCTGAACATCCCGCTGGTCCAGGTCCCGTGCAATCCGGTCGACCACCGTTTCGACGCGTGGCTCGAAGGGCGGTCGGGGCACACCTTCATCCGCAGCGTCTATTTGCAGGGCATGCTGCTGATGCCGGAGGAGAAGATCCTGCCCGGCCTGGTTCCTTACCGGCGCAAGCTCGAAGCCTTCGGGGTGCCGATGGCCGAGCTGTGCATGCGCTATCTCCTGGGCCTGGCCGGCAGCGTCAGCGTCCTGACCGGCGTCGACACCCCGGAACAGCTGGCGGAAAACCTCCGCCTCGCCGAACTGGGCCCCCTCCCCGCCGGCCAGATGCGCGAAGTCCGCGCCGCGGTGCCGCTGCTCGACGACGCCCTGATCCGCCCCCGCCTGTGGCCGAAACGCTAAGATTATCCGCCTCGCAGTCGTCTTATTTCTCAAGATAAGGGAGAACGGGATGATCAGAATATCCGTGCCGGAATCGGCGCTTTCCCCGGTCGCCGATTTCCGCGCCCGCTGGCATGCGCCCGGCAACCTCGACCATGCCGGCGACGGGCAATGGGTCCGCGAAATCATCGAGGCCGGCGGAGCCTTGGACAGCGCGAAACAAGGGTTGTACCTGAAGGCGGTGCATGCCCGCAACTCCCGTCATTGGGATAAATTGACGACCGTGACCGCGCTCGATGAAGTCAGCTTCAACCACTTTCATTTCGACCTGCGCGCCCGCGAATTCGAGTTTTTCCGGTTGTTCCAATGCGTCAGGACGCTGCTGGACCGGCTGCGCCGCCAGGTTCCCGGATACGATTTGGGCGCCCGGGTCATTCTGCAGCCCGACCTGCTGCTGTCGGCGACGATCGGTCCATATCTGATCCGGCGGGACGATGACGAAAAAACGATTTTCGAGCTGTTCCGGCGCGACGCCCAATGCTCCGCGCTGGTGGAAGTTCCCGCCGAAGGCGATGTCGTCGTTTGCCTCAACGACATGATGTGCAAGCTGCTGGACTTCTGGAGCAACTCCATCCGCCCGCCGGAATTTCTCCGGGAGGTGCTGAAAACGGGATTTGTCATGACCGACCGGGGACCGATCAGCAGGAAAGTCCCCTCCAACACCATTTTGTTCCGGGGAGCCGGCACGCGGAAGGTGCGGCACATCCTATACCGGTTCGTCATTCAATCGGCCTTGGCGTTGCAGAGGGGATGCCCGGAATCGTGTTTTTCATTTCAATGCCGCCGCGAAAAGGACCTGCTGTATCTGTCCTTCGGCTGCGTGCCCGAATCCGGCCGGAACGCGATTCCCGGCAACGGGTTCCTGATTTCCGGTTCCGTTCCGGAGGGCGGCCCGCCGCTGCGCATTTACAACTTCATGAAACGGTATGAATCCCCGCATAAGGAGATGAGGGAATGAACGCCGCCACGCAAGACACCCAGGAAGAGCATGAAATGAGGAACCGGGAAAACCGGAGGCTTTTCGCGCTCTACGAAAAGGCCAAAGACGAACCCCAAAGAGACCGGATCGTCAACCAGATGCAGGAGCTGCTGGAGGTCGAGGGCAAGGACTTGGCGGATTTCATCGCGCGCCGCCGGCCCGGATCGATCTGGAACCTGTTCCGGCGAAAGTTTTTCCCCGTCCTGACGGCGATTGCGCTTTGCTGTCCGGGATGTCTGCCGCGAGACTGGTCCGACGACGGAAATTACGAATTCTATAAAACCAGGTCGGAGGTGCGCGCCCGATTCGGCGAACCGTGTAAATCGGGCAACGGACCGCCCTCCGACTCCCGTCTGGAGCTCGCTCCGGAGCTGCTCGACAAAGTCGATTCCTACGACGAATACTACATCATCCGCTGTTCATTCGGATTGTATGTCGACTACATCCTGTATGACGCGGAAGACCGTTTAATTTACGCCGAGCGCATTTTCCTGGACTGACGCGTAGACGCATTTGCCGCGCAGATAGGTTTTTTCGACCGTCACCTCGCCGAGCTTTTGCGGGTCGATGGCGAAGAAGTCGTCGCTGCAGATCACGAAATCCGCGCTCTTGCCGGCGGTGATGCTGCCGATCCGGTCCGCCGCGCCGACCTGCCTGGCCCCGTTGATGGTGTAGGCCCGGACGCAGTCCTCGACCGTGATGCCTTCGGACCTCGGCGGCGCGATCGAATCGTCGGTGGAGCGGTTGACCGCCACCCACATGTTCAAAAACGGATTCACCCCCACTTCGCCGCCCGATACCGGATAGTCGCTGCCGAAGGTGACCGTGACGCCGGCTTTGATCAACGAAGCCAGCGGCACCTGCCGCAGATACCGCTCGGTCCCGAGCACCTCTTCGGTGAATCGATCGGCCATCAGCCACACCGGAGTGGTCTGAAAGAAGACGTCGCCCTGTTCGGCGAAGCGCCGGGCTCCGTCTTCCGGCAAAACCTGGACATGGCAAATGGTCTTGGTCCCGGCGATCTTTCCCAGCTTCCCGTGAAAATCCAGCGCCCTGGAGATGGCCGCGTCGCCGATGGCGTGGTTGTGGACATTGAAGCCTTCCGCGGCGGCCGCTTCCGCGATCGGCAGCATCTCTTCCATCGTGATCGTGGCGGCTCCGCGGCCCTTGCCGGGCGGCAGGTAATCCTCGAACATCCATGCGGACTGAACCTCCAGCGTGCCGTCGCCGATGAATTTCAACGTATTGGGCTGGAGCAGATCGGAGGTGTAGTTCTGCCGCAGGTCGCGCATGACGTCGAGCGCGTGGGCGGTGTTGTCGACGCAGTCGCCGAAGTAGATGTAGCTGGTATAAGTGCGCAACGTCAACTCACCCGCCTGTTCCATTTTCTTCAGCGTGCGCACGGCGGGCTCTTCGGAAAGCAGCCCGAAGCCCGCGTCGCAGATGGAGGTGATGCCGTTCCGGGCGAAAATTTTCAGCGTTTCGCGCAGTTCCTTCCGGACCAGCTCGTCCTGGAAGATATTCATTTTGCGCAGCAGGTCGATGCCGGCCACCCCCTCGATCACGTATCCGGTCGGGTTGCCGTCGGCGTCGCGCACGTAATAGCTGGCTCCGGGGATCGGGTCGGGCGTGTCGCGGGTCAGGCCGGCAACTTCCATGGCTTTGGTATTAAACCAGTAAGAATGACAATCGTCGCTGAAGATGACCGCCGGGCGGTCCGGAAAGACCGTATCCAGATCGACCGCCCGGATCGGCCGGCAATTGGTGCCGAAGCCGATGCCGAGCACGACCGGCAGATCCCGGTGCTTCGCGTCGGAGGCGATTTCCTTCAGCGCCGCAAGGGTGTCCTCCAAATTCAAGTCGTTGCCCACCGGAATCAGCTTGAGCGAAGTCTGGGCCGAACCGAGAACCGGATGACAATGCGAGTCGATCATGCCGGGGATCACGCGCTTCCCCTTCAGATCCACGCCCTCTCCGTAGCGCAGGGCTTCCAGGTCGTTGCCGAAGTAGACGAAATCGCCGTCCTTCACCACGAACGCCGTCGCCGACGGATTTTCCGAGTCGGCCGTATAAATCTTGCCGTTGTAATAAACCGCACAGGAATCGGAGGAGGTTCCGCCCCGGGAACACCCCGCCGCGAAACCGGCGGTGACCGCCGCCGCGCCCAAAAGCACCAGAGATTTACCGATCATGACCATACTCCTTGGGTTATTTTACGCAGCAGCGCCACCACCAGTACCAGACCGCGCCCGCCGCCAGCAACGTCAAAATCAACAACACGATCAGCACTTTGAAGCGCCTCCTGCCGTCCGAAGGATGAAAAAGATTGACCAGGTCCCTGGACATCAGCCGGGCGGCCGACGGCAGAGGCGGCGCAAAGGTGAAAATCCTGCCCATCTTGCGGGTCAGCCGCATGTTGCGGTTGACCGCGCAGGCCCCGGCTTCGAGAAAGCGGGCGACGTTGCGGCGGTGGAGCTTGACCAGCGAAGTCACCACCACCGGGCCGCCGAAAATCAGAATCACCCCCAGGAACACCGCCAGCACCGTCAACAACGAAATATCGTGCAGCGCTTTGGCCAAAAACGCGATCGAACTGCCGATCGCGGCGATCCCGATCCCGCCGCCCATCAGCAGCATCGACCCGGAAACCGCCGGGGTCTGCGGTTTGACCGCCGCCGGCGGAGCCGTCAGCTGATTGGCCTCGGCCGCGATGCTGGTTTCCATCGCCTGCTGCGCCTGGGTGCTCTGGGTCGAAAAAAACTTGTCCGCCTGCTTGCCGATGAATTCGCCGAACTTCAGGAACGGCAGCGTCATCGCCTCGGAGACCGACACCGGCTGCTGGATGAAATCGATCACCCGGGCGTCCCAGGCTTCGCCGTCGGGCGTGAAAAATACGCCGTTCTTGCCGATGAAGAGGTTGCGCATATGCCCGGAGGTCACCGCCACCGCCAGGGTCCGGGTGCGCAACGCGTCGGGCTTGCCGGTGGCGATGGCCAGGTAGAGGATGCAGATGTTGCTGGTTTTGGCGATGTTCTTGTGGTCGTCGATCTTGCCGACGTAGGTGGCCAACGTGAAATGGCGTCCGTCCATGACCAGCGAACCGGCCTGGAGCAGCGAACCGTGCCTGGGGTTGAACAGATCGCTCAGGCTGACGTAGTTGTTCAGGAAGTTCAGCATGTACTTCTGATAGAGCAGCAGCCGGCGCAATTCGCCGCGGAACTTGATCTTCTCGGCGGCTCCGGCGTCGGTGGCGATCAGGCCGCGCAACGCGTCAACCGCCGCGCCGTCGATTTCGGCGGCCAGCTCTGCGTCGCCGCGGCCGTCGAAAGCCGGTTCCGGCTTGCGCCCATGCCACTCCTCGAAAGGCGCCAGCCGCGCCTTCAGCGCTTCCCACTCGTCGGCGGCGAGTACGCCGTCCCGGCCCGCGCCCGCCTCTTTCAGCGCCCGGCGCAGCACGCCGACCTGTCCGGCGTACAGCGGATTCACCGGCGCGTCGAGACGCAGCCGGCCTTCGCGGTCGGGTTCGGCGAGCAGCGATTTTTCCAGGAACGCCCGCACCGATTCGGGGTCGAGGCCGTCGGCTCCGGCCTCGCCGCGCCGCAGGCGCTCGGGAGCGCCGGCGACGAAACGCAGCGCGGCGCAGCCGGTGAAATATTCATCGAGCTGCCGCCGCAGCGCGTCGACTCCGGCGGCGATGCCGACGGTGGCCTCGCCCCACGGCAGGAGCGTCGCTTCGGCGGCGGAGGCCTCCCGCTTCCAGTCCAGCCAGGCCCGGGCCGCCGCGATATACCGATCGAGCGCCTCGATGTCGGCGCCGGTCTCCCCGGAGAGATCGACGACCCCGCCGACGCCGGCGACGATATTGACGACCAGTTGCGCCACCGCCGGATCGTCGACCGAGGCCGCCGGGATCACCCCGTCGCCGTTCTGCAGCGCGAAAGCGATGATGCCGCTGCTGTCGTCGACCTGTTCGAGCGTGACCCGGTCGGCGTTCTCCAGTTGCAGATTTTCGAGAATGACCCTGGCGGCCGCGTGAATGCCCGCGCCGGCCTCGGAGGAAGTGTTGATCGCGTCGAGACGCAGCTCCGCCGAGGCGGCGTCGATGCCGGAATAATCGCTCAGCATATCGAGCAGCC
>JAVBSD010000046.1:0-3246 GCA_031547325.1 Victivallaceae bacterium
GGACCTGGGTCCGCCACCGCACCGGCGGGGTCATCTCCGGCAGCAGGGCTTCGATCTGCCGGGCCGCGTCCGCGCATTCGGCGATGACCGCCGGCGGCAGGATCTCCCGGACTTCGACTCCGGTGCCGCAGATGTAGGACACCTGGTCCATGCGGCGCTGCTGGATGGCGAAAAGGCGTTCCGCCGCCTCACCGGCCGGGCCGTAAGCCAGGCGGCAGAATTCCGCGATCGCGGCGCCGGTGTCCAGCTGCGGATTCCACAGCAGCTTCGGGAAAATGTACAGATTCAGCGGCTGGCTTCCCCAATGCAGGTGACTTTCGCTGTTCATGCCGATGAAGTTCGGCAGCGCGGCCAGCGCCTTGAAATCGTAATTCATCTGGGTCATCATCGGAAACGGCGTGAAGATTTCGTAGTGGCCGTAATAGGGGTAGGCCAGCACGCCGTCGCTGTTGGCGGAGAACCAGGCGGCGTCGGCGCTGAACACCGGGTTCCACGCCGGGTCCATCAGCGGCTTGGCCTGGTTGGCGAAGATGGAGTTGGCCGCCGACCAGGCGGTGAGAAAGGCGTATACGCCGTCGGCCGGCCGGACCTTGGTGGGGATCTTCGCGTAGTCGTGGTAGATGTAATAGGTGATCTTGAGCTCCGGGTACTCGGCGTGGACCGCCGCCGCGACCAGGTTGGCGAAATTGAGAATCAGCGAGGAGACCGAGCCGTCCGGATCGACCAGCGCCAGGCAGGACGGGCACTGGCAGTGTTCCTCGTAGTCGTTGGGCGAAACGAAGAGCAGCAGCCGCTGCTGCGGGATGCCGGCGGCGAGGTGGTTGGCGGCCTCGCTCATGGCGTTGCGGGCGAATTCGGCGGCGGCTTCGGGGTTGGTGGCGCAGATCTGCCACAGCTCTCCCGGCTGGCGCCGGCGGCCGTCGCGGAGGCTGAACCATTCGGGGTGCTGGTTCCAGTAGCGCTCGATCGGCAGGTATTGGGCGTAGGAGTGACCCGCCCCCATGATGGCGTAGGCGTCGGCGGAATCGAAGGCGATGTTGGAATTCAGCCGCTGCCGCCAGGCGTAGAGGTACGCGGCGTTGACGCCGTGTTCGAGCTCTTTGACCATCAATTCCGAACCGCCGTGGGCCAGGGACCACGCTTCGCCGGCGTTGGTGTAGTTGGTGCTGGAGCGGAATTCGGCGCCGGGGGAGAAATACCGCCTGCCTTCCGGCAGGGCGGGAGCGGGATCGGAGGGGACATGGGTGCCCATCCGGCCCGGCATCAGCCAGGCGACGCCGAGGTCTTCGAGCAGCTGCCAGCCGGCATAGAGGATGCCGATCGAGTGCGGCGCCGAGAGGCGGACCCGGTCGCCGGCGACGTCGATGGCGAAACATTCATAGGAATCGCCGGCGCCGTCCAGGGCCGCCGCCAGGTCGCGGTTGGCGGGGTGGCGGCCGACGATGATGGCGGGGGACTCCGGCAGCGCATCGCTGCGGACGATGGTGAATTCCGCTCCGGAGATGGCTCCGAGATAGGCGGCGAGCTCTTCGGCGGCGAAAGATTCCGCCGCCGACGCGGCGGCGGGCACCGCGATCACGACCCCGGCGCTCCCGCCGGAGGCGAGCTCGATTCCCTGCGCCCCGAAAAACAACGGCAGCACCGCCGCCAGAAACATCCATGAAATTCTCATCGTAAAAAATAATTCCTTTTTTTGCACTGTCCTATAATTATAGCAAATTTTTGATTTTTTTCCTTGAAAAAAAGCGCAGAAAACATTATATTTCCATCAAAGGTGGGGGAAAGATGAAAAATACCGATTGTTTCGACTATTTTTTCGACCGCACTTCTTTTTTGCGCATGGAGGGCGGCGACTGGCCGCTGGTGGTCAATTCCTATTCCGGGGCGAAGACTCTGGGCGGGGCGCATTACCACGACTTCTGCGAACTGGCGGTGATTACCGGGGGGCGCGGGGTCTATCTGGACGCCGAGGGACGGCGCTACGAGCTTCATCCGGGGATGGTTTTTGTGTTGCTGCCCGGCATGATTCACAACTACGTCGAACAGCACGACCTGGCGGTGACCAACGTGCTGTGGGTGCCGGACGAACTCAAGATGCCGCTCTACGACCTGGAGACCAGCCCGGGCTATCACGCGCTTTTCGAGCTCGAACCGGGGACCCGGTCGCGTTCGGTCGCCAACCGGGCGCGGGTGCTCGACCCCGACGCGCTCGGCGAGGTCGAGGCGCTGCTGCGCCGGCTGCGCCGGGAACTGATCGAGCGGCCGCCCGGCGCCTGGCTGATGGCGGTCAGCTTGCTCGGTCAGCTGTTCACCATGCTCTGCCGCAGTTACGCCGCGTCGGGGAACGAGCGGACCGGCGAATTGCTGAAGCTCGACCGGGCGCTGGCTTTCATCCACAAGAACTACATGACCGGAATCCGGCGGGCGCAGCTGGCGAAGCTCGCGTCGATGAGCGAGGCCAATTTTTTCCGCCACTTCAAGCGGGCGCTGGGGCGGACGCCGGGCGATTACCTCAATGAAGTTCGTCTGTTGCACGTGCGTGAAATGCTGCTCGAATCCGACGCCGGCCTCGCCGAGATCGCCGTGAAGTGCGGATTTTCCGACGGCAACCACCTCGGAGTCGCCTTCAAACGCCATTTCGGAGACACGCCCCACCGCTACCGGATCGAGGCCTGGAAAAAGCAGGGGAAAGGTTAAAAATCAGTTAAAAATAATGCCGGTTTGTGGAAATGATGATTTGGTGGTATATTATATCCCTACGGAGGAGATCCGTTATTTGAAGGAGGTATAATTATGGCCGAGAAAGTCAAATCCGCAACCGTGGCCGAAAAAGCCCCGGCCAAGGTCAGTTCCGCCGCAGCGCCGGCGGGAGCCAAGTCCGCCGTCGCCGTGAAGGTGCCGGTGAAAAGCGTTGCCGCCAAACCCGCTCCGGCGAAGAAATCCGCCGCCAAGCGCCGCGTTTCCTTTGAAATCGACGCGGGACCGGGGAAGACCGTCAGCGTCGCCGGAACCTTTAATGACTGGAACCCCGACGCCAAGCCGCTGGCCGACAAGGACGGCTCCGGGGTCTATCGCGGCGCCGTCATGCTCGAACCCGGACGATACGAATACAAATTCGTCGTCGACGGCATCTGGAGCATGGATGCCCGCAATCCGAATTTCGCACCCAACGACTTCGGGACGCTGAACAGCCTCCTGATCGTTGAATGACGATTCCGTCGCCGGCCTCCGGGCCGGCATCATCTT
>JAVBSD010000457.1:0-6795 GCA_031547325.1 Victivallaceae bacterium
GCAGTGGACGATCGAGAGCGGCCGCCCCCCGGCGTCGACGCGGCTGTGGGCGTAGGTGAGCCCGCGGGCGATGCGGCTGACGATGAAAACCGCCAGCGGCACCGGCATCGACCGCCGGAGCATGCGGTGGAATTCCATCAGCTCGTAGAGGGCCACGCCGTCGACGTATTCGAGCACGAAGTAGTAGACGTCGCCGTAGCGGTCGAGCTGGTAGATCTGCACGATGTTCTCGTGGACCAGGTTGGCGACCAGCTTGGCTTCGTCGATGAAGCGTTCGACGAAGGTCCGGTCGTTGGAGTACTTCTCCAGCAGCGTCTTGAGCGCCACCACCTTTTCAAATCCGGCGACGCCGCACAGCTTGGCCAGATAGATCGCGCCCATGCCTCCCTTGGCGATTTCGCGAACGATTTCATAGCGGCTCTCGCCGATGATGACCTGCGATTTCATAATCCGAATTCCTTGCCGGTTGACCGCCGGTATTCTTCCCGGAGCCCGGCGGCGGCGGCGGCCAGGCCGGCCTGCCGCGCCTCGCGGCAGCTGCGGGTGAAAAATTCCAGCCGGGTGAAAAACTCCAGCTCGAAAACAATCCATTCGAGCTCATTGAAACCATGTCCGATATTGGCCAGCTCGCGCCGGAAATCCAGCGACCGCTCCCGCTGCCCCGGCCTGCCGGCGTATTCGACGTCGGCGTCGCGGAGGATGCCTTCGAGCAACCCGGCGGGCCGGACCTCGAAGCTGGTCGCGCGGATCAGCCCCGCCGTCGCGTCGATGTCGCTCCGGGACCAGCCGATCCGGGCCAGCTCCACCCCGGCGATCCGGATCGAATTGTCCTCGTGCCCGGCGACGCTGCCGGCGGTGTAGCCGGTGTCGTGCAGCAGCGCCGCCGCCTCCAGCCAGGCCAGTTCGCGCCCGGCCACGCCCTCGGCGCGGCCGAATTCGACCGCGGCGGCGTGCACCTCCAGGGTATGCCGCCAATCGTGGTAGGTGAATGCCGACGGCAGTTCGCGCCCGAGGCGCGCCCCCACCCTCTCTTTCAAGACTCCGATGTCCATGACGCGTGTTCCGCCTTTCGTCTTTTCTGTAAATTAGTTCCTGGCGGCGGAAAAACAACCCCTCCGGGGGGGAATTTTGCGGATTTCTGCAATTAAACCATTGACTATCGGCACTTTTGGAGTAAATTATAGTGATCCGACGCGACCGCATTCGGAATTCACCAGGGAGATGGTATGGAGAAAACAGTTTTCGCATTTCGGAAAAGGCCGGGGTTTTAGGCCATGGCAATCAGCGCGCCCCCGCCGGGAACGGCGGATATTTTCCCCGACGAATGCCTCACCTGGCGCCGACTTGAACGCAACGCGGCCGAGATCTTCGGCCGTTACGGCTACGGCGAATTGCGCACCCCGATTTTCGAATACACCGAGCTCTTCCAGAAGGGCTTGGGCGGTGAAACCGAAGTGGTCAAGAAGGAAATGTACACCTTTAACGACCGCGGCGGCCGCAGCCTGACCCTGCGTCCCGAAGGCACCGCCGGAGTGATGCGCGCGCTGACCAACACCGACGTCCTCAACGGCGTCGAGCAGCGGGTCTTCTACTACGGCCCGATGTTCCGGGGCGAACGCCCCGCCGCCGGCCGCCGCCGGCAGTTCCACCAGGTCGGCGCCGAAAACGTCGGCCGGGTCGCCCCGGGCCTCGACGCCGAAACCATCGCCATGATGATGCATTATCTCTCCAGCCTCGGCATCGACGACGCCGAGCTGATCATCAACACCCGCGGCGTCGCCGAAGACCGCGCGCCGGCCACCGAAATGCTGCGCGAATATTTCTCCGGCCACCTGAATGCGATGTGCGCCGACTGCCGCGAACGCTTCGGCAACAACCTGTGGCGCATCCTCGACTGCAAGGTGGAGTCCTGCCGCGCCGTGGTCGACGCCGCGCCCGACTACCTTTCCGCCTTCACCCCCGAATCGCGCGCCTACTTCGACGAGGTGAAACAAATGCTCGACGCGCTGGGCATCGCCTACCGCGTCGATCCGCGGCTGGTCCGCGGCCTCGACTACTACGTCCATACCGTGTGGGAGGTCACTCACCCCGACCTCGGCGCCCAGTCGGCCGCCGGCGGCGGCGGCCGCTACGAGCTCTACCTGCCCGGCGAATCGCGCCCGGTCCAGGGGGTCGGCTTCGCCGCCGGCATGGAGCGGCTGATGATGATCCTCGAAGCGAAAAATGCCGCCGCCGCGCCGGACCGCCCGCCGCGTCCCTGGTATATCGCGGCGCTGGGCGACCATGCCCGGATCGCCGCGCTGCGCCTGGCCGGCCAACTGCGCCGCGCCGGCCTGACCGTGATCTGCGAACTCGAATCCAGGTCGATGAAGGCGCAGCTGCGCGCCGCCAACCGCCTCAACGCCCCCGGCGCGCTGATCCTCGGCGACGACGAGATCGCCCGCAACATCGCGGTGTTCAAAAATTTCTCCGACTCCTCGCAATGCGAGATTTCCATAGACGACGCGGCCGGATTTCTGGCCCGACAAGGAGATTAAACTCTGATGCTCACCCGGAAGAATCTGATTTTCATCGGCGCCCCCGGCGCCGGCAAGGGAACTTTTTCGGCCCTGCTGCTCGAAAAATACCCCCTGGCCCACATTTCAACCGGAGATTTGCTGCGCGACGAAGTCAAACGCGGCACCGACCTGGGCCGCGAGGCCGGCAAGCTGATGGAAGGGGGCCGCCTGGTCCCGGATGAACTGGTCACCGCGATGGTCAAGGCGCGCCTGTCCCAACCCGACTGCGCCGGCGGCTTCATCCTCGACGGCTTCCCGCGCACCCTTCCCCAGGCCGAATTGCTCGACCAGGCGCTCGGCGAGCTCGGCAAGGCGCTCGACTGCGTGGTCTATCTCCAGGTCCCGGACGAGGTCATCCTGCAGCGTCTGACTTCGCGGATCATGTGCCGCAAATGCGGCAAAATTTACAACCGCATCACCATGCCGCCCCGGGATGCGCGAATCTGCGACGACTGCGGCGGCGAAATCTACCAGCGGGCCGACGACTCGCCGGAAACCGCGGCCAAGCGGCTCGATGTCTTCTATTCGAGCACCCGGCCGCTGATCGACTACTACGGCGGCCGCGGGCTGCTCCACGCCGTCACCGAGCTCGACAAGGACCGGATTTTCGCCGAACTGGAGAGGACACTCGCCTGAAAATGGTCAAGGGCAAGGACTATGTGATTCATTCCCCGGAGGAGATCGAACGGATCCGCCGGGCGGCGCACGCCACCGCGCAGGTCCGCGACCAGCTCGCCGGCCTGGCCCGGGTCGGCATGTCGACCAAAGAACTCGACGAACTCGCGGGGCAGCTCATCGCCGCCACCGGGGGAACCAGCGCCTTTCTCGGCTACCGCGGCTATCCCGGCCAGATCTGCATTTCGATCAACGACCAGGTGGTTCACGGCATCGGGACGACCGGCCGCATTCTTCAGGCGGCCGACGTGGTCAGCATCGACGTCGGCGTCCAGCTCGACGGCGCGATCGGCGACACGGCGTTGACCTTCGCCATGGCGTCCGAGCCCCCCGCCGACATTCTCCGGCTGCTCGAATTCACCCGCAAGGCCCTCGAAGCCGGCATCGCCGAGGCGCGGCCCGGCAACTATATCCGCGACATTTCCGGCGCCGTGGCGCGGGTCGCCAAGGCCGGCCGCCTCGGCATCGTCCGCGAATTCGTCGGGCACGGCTGCGGCACCAGGATGCACGAGCCGCCCGAAATCCCCAACTACATCACCGGCAACCGCGGCCCCCTGCTGCGTCCCGGCATGGTTCTGGCGATCGAACCGATGCTTAATCTGGGGTCGGAAAAGGTCTATGTCGCCGACGACAAGTGGACGGTGTACACCCGCGACGGCAGTTGTTCCGCTCATTTTGAGCACACCATACTTATAACCGAAAAACAACCGGAGATTCTGACGTGGCCAAAGACGACGTAATCAAGCTGGAAGGCACGGTCAGGGAGCTCCTGCCCAACACCATGTTCAGGGTGGAGCTGGCCAACGGGCACATGGTCAACGCCCATATCTCGGGCAAGATGCGGCTGCATTTCATCCGCATTCTTCCCGGCGATACGGTGTCGTTGGAAATGTCGCCCTACGACCTGACCAAAGGGCGGATCGTTTTCCGCAAGAAGTAGAAACCTCATAAATCCCGCCGTCGAGCGGGGGGGGGTAACGGCGGATCGGCTCTTGAGTCCGATCCGTCCGATTGTTTTTTACATCAACCGATGAAAGGATAGAGAAAATGAAAGTGCTGGTCCTGAATGCCGGAAGTTCGTCGCTGAAATTCACTCTTTTCGCGATGGGCAAGCAGGCGGTTCTCGCCAAGGGCGTGGTCGAGCGCCTGGGCACCGACGCCCCGAACTTGATTTACAAACGCGCCGACGGTTTCGCCAACGAGGGCCCGATCCGGGTCGCCAACCACGTCGAAGCGATGCGGGCGATCTGCGACACCTTGACCGACATCAATTTCGGGGCCATCAAAAGCCTCTCCGAAATCCAGGCGCTCGGCCACCGGGTGGTCCACGGCGGCGAGCGCATGACCCGGCCGGTGCTGGTCTCCGACGAGGTCAAGGCGGTGATCCGCGACTGTTTCGCGCTGGCGCCGCTGCATAACCCGGCCAACCTCTCGGGCATCGAGGCGTGTGAAACGGCGTTTCCGGGCGTGCCGAACGTCGCGGTGTTCGATACCGCGTTTCACCAGACCATGCCGCCGTCGGCCTATCTTTACGCGGTCCCCTACGAGCTTTACACCCGTTACGGCATCCGCAAGTACGGCTTCCACGGGACCTCGCACAACTTCGTCGCCCAGGCCGCCGGCGAGCTGATGGGCGTCCCCTATCAGAGCCTGAAGCTGATCACCTGTCATCTCGGCAACGGCTGCAGCATGGCCGCGATCAACCAGGGGGTGGTGATCGACACTTCGATGGGCATGACTCCGCTCGAAGGGCTGATGATGGGCACCCGTTCCGGCGACCTCGATCCGGCGGTGGTGCTGCGTCTTCTGGAGCTCGGCAAATCCGCGGCCGAGATCGAGACCATCCTCAACAAGAAAAGCGGTCTGCTGGGCGTTTCCGGCATCGGATCGTCGGACATGCGCGACATCATCGCGGCCGAGGAGCGCGGCGACAAGCAGGCGCAGCAGGCGCGGCGGATGTTCACCCGCCGGGTGGTCAAATACATCGGCGGCTACTATGCTCTGATGGGCGGCGCCGACGCGATCATCTTCACCGGCGGCATCGGCGAATGGAGCGCTTATTCGCGCGCCCGGGTCATGGAGATGCTTTCCGGGCTCAGCATCTACATCGATGACGCCGCCAACACCGCCATGCTCGGCAAGGCGGGGACCATCTCCACTCCGGAAAGCTCCTGCCGGGTCATGGTCATTCCGACCGACGAGGAGCTGATGATTGCCCGCAGCGTCATTGCCACGCTGGACGGCAAGAACACCGACGAAGACTGAAAGAGGAATTTATCATGACTACCATCGAACAGTGCATCGAACGCGCCCGCGGTCTCGGCAAGAGTCTTGTCCTGCCCGAGGGCAACGATCCGCGGGTCGTCCAGGCCGCCAACATGATCGTCGCCAACGGCGTCGCCAAAAAGGTGATTGTCCTGGGCAGTCCCGATGAAATCGCCAAGGCCTGCCGGGAGGCCGGCGTCGCCAAGTGTGATTTCGACCTCTGCGACTACCGCAACGATCCGTTGTTCGCCAGGTTTTCCGACGAGCTCTATCAGATGCGCAAGGCCAAGGGCGTGACCGAGGAGCAGGCGTGCAAGATGTTGGAGAGCCGGATTTACTTCGGCGCGATGATGACCCGCAACAATCTGGTCGACGGCCTGGTCGCGGGTTCGATCGCTTCGACGCCGGACATGCTGCGGGCGGCCTTCCACTGTATCGGCACGGCGCCGGGGATGAAAATCGCCAGTTCCTGTTTCGTGATGGACCTGGCGACGCCGACGGCTTCCGGGGACCGGGCGTTGCTCTATGCCGACTGCGGGGTCAATCCCAATCCGGATGCCGCGCAGTTGTGCGACATTGCGTTGGCGACCAGCCAGACCTACCGTTCGCTGCTCGGCAAAACGCCGAAGGTGGCGTTCCTGTCGTTTTCGACCTACGGCAGCGCCAAGCACGAGCTGTTGGACAAGGTGGTGGAAGCGACGCGTCTGTTCAAGGAAAAGATCAAGGCGGAGAATCTCGACATCATTGCCGACGGCGAGCTTCAGGTCGATGCGGCGATTGTTCCTTCGGTGGCCAAGTCCAAGGCGCCGGCCAGTCCGCTCGAGGGTGCGGCCAACGTGTTGATTTTCCCGGATCTCAATGCCGGCAACATTGCCTACAAGCTGACTCAGCGGTTGGCGGGGGCGGGGGCGTACGGACCGATTCTGCAGGGGTTGGCCAAGCCGTTGAATGATTTGTCGCGCGGGTGCGACGCCAACGACATTTACGGGGTGGCGGCGATCACCGCGTGCCAGGCCGGCTGATCCCCCAAAAACTAAAAAAATAAAAAAAAGAGTCGGCCGCCGCGAAGCAAGGCCAGGGTCCAGGTGGGTCCCACCTGGCGGGGTCCAGCTGCGTAAGCTGCTCGCCTGTCTCAACAGGCGAAACAGTAGGGAAGCCCGGCCGGGAGGCCGGGTGGAGCCGCCCGGTCGGCGATGGTGGAGTACGAGGGGCTTTAGCTCCAAGTACGGAACATGGAGCCGGGCCGGCCGCGGCTCCAGCCGCGAACCAATCACCTCTTTTAGAGAGTCCGGGAAGA
>JAVBSD010000330.1:0-3006 GCA_031547325.1 Victivallaceae bacterium
AGCTGCGCCGCGTTGATCAAAGCGACGATGGCCGGACCGCCGAGGTTGAATTTGGCCGCTTCCCGGTCGCCGATCAGCTCGGCGAGGATCGCGTCGAAGCTCTTGCCGGCGAAGGCGGAGAGCGCGTCGGCCAACACCAGCCGCCCCGGCACCAGTCCGCCGTCGCCGTCGGCCCTTGAAGCGTATCTGCGAAAAGCCGGATGGTTGAAATCGACACCGGTGTAGAGATAATCCCCGAGGGAACAGCCGACCGCGGCTACCTTCATCATGCGCCTCCTGAATTTAAAATTTCCCGCTTAATCTACCATGCCGTACGGAATTATGCAAACTCGCGGGGGGCCTCATTTCATATTTTATCGACCCGGTGGCGGTGGAGGTGATGCAGCCGGAAGCGCGAACGCACCACTTCGACCAGCTCGAAACGGTAGGGAGCCTTGACCAGCTCGGTGCGTTTCAGATAATCCAGCGCGCTGCGTTCGAGGCGGCGGCGCTGGCCGCCGAGCCAACTGGCGCGCGGATCGTAGCGGCTGCCGGGACGGCGGGTCTTGACCTCGACGAAAACCAGGCAGGCGCCGTCGCGGACCACCAGGTCGATTTCGCCGAAACGGGTGCGGTAGTTGCCGCACAGGATGGCGCAGCCGAGCGCCCGGTACAGCGCGCGGGCGCAACGCTCCCCGGCCGCGCCGAGGCGGCGGCGAAACCGCCGCCGGCGCGCGATGGCGGAGGCGGCCGGGGTCACTCGCGTTCGCCCACGGAGTAATGGACCACCACCAGAATCACCGCGCCGGCCAGGCAGATCCACAGCGCGGGATTGGCGATGCTGAAGAAACTCTCCGGCGTCACCGGTTCGGGGAGCTTCACCGCCCAGCGGCCGGCGAAAACCCGCAGCCCGAGCTTGGTATAATACATCACCGGCACCGCCAGCAGCATCCCGGCAAAAGCGCCCAGGGCGTACAGCCGTCCTCCGGCGAGACTGGCCAGCGCCGCGACCGGCACCAGCCCGACCAGCGCCGCGCCGACGCCGGAAACCGCCCCGCCCAGGAGGCTGGTCCAGAACCAGGCCTCCGGCACATGGACCCGCGCCATGCCGGCGCGGCGGGCCAGAAAAAACAGCGCGGTCCCCGCCACCACCGCCAGGATCAGGGTTTTCAGCATCCGGCCCGACTGGAGCTGAAAAAATCCCCGCCAGCTCTCGCGCCACGCCAGATCGGATTTGACCAGCAGGAATCCGAGCGCCATGCCGAAGAGCAGCGCCGCGACCACCTGGTAATTGCCTGTCAGACTCAGCGGCGCCATCATTTGCCTTTCGTTTTGGCGGCGGGCTTCCGCCCGGAGCCGCCGGCGCCGCCCTTCTGGGCCAGCAGGACCGCCAGAAAAATCGCCGCCGACAGGAACCCGCCGAGGTAGAGCCAGCCGCCCGGCGCCAATTGGATCGCGGCGGCCAGCTGCCCGAAAGGCGCTTCTCCGGCCAGCAGCGCGCCGGCCATCAGCAGGAAGCCGCCGGCCACGGTCAGCAGCAGGGTCTTCAACAATTGAGTGCCGGCCCCGCCCGCGACGCCGGGCAGCGTCGCTTCGAGCTTGAAGCCCCCGGAAGCGGCGCTGCCGATCAGCGCGCCGATAAAAATCCCGCCGGCCAGCGCGGTGCGCCAGTCCAAAGGCGGCAGTCCTTCGGCGCCCCGGTCGAAGTATTCGACCAGCATGAGCCAGCTCTGCGACAGCCCGAGCGGCGCGTCGAAACACCACAGTCCAAGCGCCAGCAGCGCCGGCAGCCCGACGCCGGCGACCCAAAAGGGCCATTTGGCGGTAAAAATATTGGCCATAATGGTACAATATAGCACCGGCCGCGGGAAATTTCAACGCCGCCTGGCAATTTCCGCCGTCCCGGATTATCTTATCGCATGAACATGATCAAGCGACTGCTGCTGACGCTGCCCGGTTTTCCCTGTCCGGTCTGCGGCGGCGACGCCGGCGGCGAATTCAACGAGTTCTGCTCCGAATGCCTGACCCGGCTGCCCCTGGTGCGCCCGCCACGCTGCCCCGGCTGCGGGGGGACGCTCGACGGCGCGCTCCAATGCTGCAGCAAATGTCTGGCGCTGCCGCCGCGTCCGTGGAGCGGCGCGACCGCGATCATGCCGATGCGGGGTCTCGGGCGGCGGCTGGTGCTGCGCCTGAAAAACGGCGCGCCGGAACTGGCGCGGCCCCTGGCGCAATTGTGCCGTCCGTGGCTCGACGCCGGCGGCTTCGCCCCCGACTGGCTGGTGCCGATTCCGCTCGGCCTCGCCCGCCGCTTCAGCCGCGGCTACAACCAGTCGGAGCTCTTCGCCCGCGAGCTGGGCCGGCCGCGCCAAATCCCCTGCGTCAATGCGTTGCGCCGCCTCAAAACCGAAGGCCATCAGGCCTCCCGCGACCGTTCCGGCCGGTTGCGGGCGATGCGCGGCGTCTTCGCCGTGCGGCGCGGCGTCGATCCCGCCGGCAAAAGGATTTTGCTGGTCGACGACGTGCTGACCACCGGCGCCACGCTGGCGGCGGCCACTGAAGTGTTGTTGCGGGCGGGGGCGGCCGAGGTGCGGATCTTCGTCATCGCCAGACGTTAAATTAAAAAACAAAAAAAGGGCCGCCCAAAGGGCGGCATGGTCCAGGTTGGACTTTGCTGGCGCGGTCCAGCCGCGGAGGCTGGTCGCCTGTCTAAACAGGCGAAACTCTAGGGAAGCCCGGCCGGAAGGCCGGGCGGAGCCGCGCCACCAAAGCGCGAACCAGCCCCCCTCAAGAAAGTCCCCAAAAATCTTAGACCTTGAGCATCTCCATCATGTAGCGGTAGGTGGCGTCGCCGACGCCGGGCAGGCCTTCATGGCCGAAATCCGGGTAGATGACCACGCGCTTGGGCGAGGTGATCTTGTTATAAGCCGCGAACTGGGTCGACGGCGGACAGACCGTGTCCATCATGCCGGTGAACATCAGACTGTCGCAGCGGACGCGCGGCGCCAGGTGCTGGTCGTCTATGTAGCC